>JAQTYS010000016.1 GCA_028688175.1 Methanothrix sp.
CGCCCCAGCAGATGCGACTGGAGGAGAAACGAAGGAGCTGATGGCTGCAGTACAGGCTTCTGGATTCAATTTGACATTATAATTTATCATCCAGGAATTTCCTGGTTGCAGAGAGCCCAGTGGTGCAAGATCAAATATCAATTTGCCCCCTGAAATGGTATGCTGGATTAAGATGTCACCATAATAGGCATAGGGAATAAATTCCAGCATTGGACTTAGCTCATCAATGATTTTTAAATCATGGATTTCAACATTCCCAGTATTCTGCACCGTGATAGTGAAGGTGGTCTGCATATTCGAAATTATTATCTCAGAGGAGGAGGCCTTGGTAATCTCCAGTTCGCTCGATTGCGTAAACTTGTTACCAAAGTCTGCATTAGTAGACGAAATATCGGTCTGGTCGGACTTGGTTATAGTGACCACACCGGTATCAGAAACCATAACCGTATAAATATTGCCTGCCGGATAGGTCTGAGTCCAGCCTGCATGGATAGAAGGTTCCTCCTCCAGAGTGTAGGTTCCAGGTGAAATGTCGTTAATGCTGTAAGAGCCCAAATCCGCAGGACTGGAGGATGTTGTCGCACTCTTAACTACCACTCCATCTTGACTTTTCAGATTGATTATCCACTCTCCCAGGCCCGGCTCGTTTGAATCCCATTCACTATTGCCATTTTTATCTTCGAATTTCCTGCCGGAGACGGAGCCTACGGGGGTCTCGCATTGCTTAAAGGATACAGATGCAGAGCCGTAGGTTTTTCTCTCATCATCGCATATGACCTCGCAGGTGTAAATCCCCTCATTGGTGGTCTGATAAGTTGGAAAGTTCGTGTCAGGGATCATTTCGCCGGAGGGCGAATCACCGATGTACCACTGGTATGAAATTGCGTTGCAGCCGATTACTACTGCTTCTAGGGTGGCGATGTCGCCCGGGCATATCACCTTATCTGCAATTGTAACACTAAATTCTGGGACGACGAGAAGCTCAGTCTCATTCTGACTGGTGCATCCATTATCTATCAGAAGGCTGATCAACACCTTTGTAGGCTGCGTCACCAGCGGAGCCGTCCATTGGAAGGTGATATCACTGGAGGTTGTAGGGGAACCATCCGATGCAATCCATTTGTAACTATAGGTCTCGCCAACAGGCGGGGTTGGGCCGATAAAGGTATAGCTTTCTCCTGCCACATACTGCTTGCTCTCCCCAAATGAAATGACGATTAAAAATAATATTATCAATATTACCGTAATATGATTTATTTTCCTTGGAGAGATACCTGCAGTCATATGAGATTCATCCTTTGAAATGGTATTCATGCTGATTCAATGTCGGCTTGAGGGACATCGACTACCAGGACTTTCATCTGACTTTGATCGACATGCCACACTCGCCCAAATTCGTCGACGAAATTTACCGTAAGCTGCAATAGGTGATAGCCCTCTCCATAGTGCTTCCAATCTACTTCAATGCTATTATCTGAGGATTGCATGACAATTTCAGACCCATCAATACTCCAGCGAACTTGATATCCTGGGATGAATTGACCAGTTATCTGGGGAGTGTAGACGTTAGGATTAGCTATGCATGTGATGTTATTTCCCTGGATTTTTACTGTTGGTAGGTCCAAAGGCGTCCAGACATTGATGGTTGAGGCTTTATAGCACTTTGTGGTTCTTTCGCCGCATTTTTTATTAGCATTGTCATTTGTATCCCAACTCAATACAAGATCCCTGAGCTCAATCTCCTGGCTGCATTCATAGGAAAAACTGTAGATGTCAAATAGTGATGTACCTGGTGGAACAACATCAAGAACATTTACTCCCTCTTCGGCCCAGAGGGAACGAACCAGCAAATTATTTATATAAATATCCGCAAGCAATATAAGTGCTCTTCTATCAGAATTTGCATTATTATTTATTTTAATCCATAGATGGGCAGTTGCAGAATTGGCCAAGGTGCAGTCTTGCAGATGATTGCCATTGCTATCTCCCAGGTAAGCCTCAAGAACGCTTACATCTCCTGCCCGGCATTGAAATTTGCAGTCCGGCCAATCAGCAGCAGACGCAACGTTAAATAAATTTATTAATATAATTAATAATATCAATACAGATAGCCCTAATTTAATTCTATTTCGAATGGTTATGATGTGCAACCGCGGCATTTGGCTATATACTCCTGAGATGATCACTAACTGCTCACCAAGAATCACGGTTCGACCAGTTGGAAGTTCGTATGCTCCATCTTGCCAAAAAGAAGAAATGAAGGCTCCCTTCAAGAAGGTCGCCTCCTTTAATCCCTTTACCCAAATGACCTTCAGAACCCCTCCGTAATCGTATTGGCCGGCTTGGCCACAATTGTAATTATCATCTGGCATGATCCCAAGGGAGTCTTGTCGTTCCCGGTCTTGGGGTAATATCCCGTGAATACTATATATCTTCCTGTCGGCATGTTATTCCAATTATTAGTAATTGTGTTCGTATCGGGACCCGGAACTTTATAACTGCCGTATCCTCCCCAGGTAACCGCATTTGCACCGGGGAACTCATCCTCTGGGAAGATCCACCACCGCTGCCGAACTTCTGCGGGGATGCTCCCTGTGCTGTAGGTATAATCAATATCATCTTCCGTGCAGATGATGGTCTCTTCAGGTGAAGACTCCATGGAGCAATCTTCCGGCTTTAATACTTTGAACTTCGTACATGCCTGATTGATACAGGTATCTGCCTGCACAGCGGTAACAAATAATTCTACGGAATACCACTCTGAATAACCGGTCTGAGGCACTGTATACTGATATGTGCGTCCAGGTTCTCCTTCAATCTCTATAGTTTGATCCACAACATTCCCATTGCTATCCTTCGTGATCCACTTATATTTCCAGGTGATTCCTAGGCTGGTTTGTGTTGCATCAGGTGCGGGACCAGAGACAACAATAGTATCATCCGGAGCGATATTCGTATTGGAAAAAGGACAGGTGTCAACCACAGCAGTTGCAGTTGTTATTCCAAATGCCAATAGGAACAACAAGCACATTAAAAATGCCATAGCAATCTTATTTCGATAAAACGACATAATATCTATCACCTCTTGATAATTAATGAACTTAACGATATTTATACTTTGTTATCAATTAAATTTTCTCTCCTTTTTACTTTAAAAATTAATAAAAATTGTTCATACATTTATATCGTTATTTACTGAAATATTTATTATCATCTATTTTTAAGTTAAGATAGCTATATGAAAACTATTGACCGCTATCTATAATTACTATATCGGCATAACATTAAATGAATTGTCAAATTCAATGATTTCAAGAAAATGCGGGAGATATATGAATGTCATATAAAAAAAAAATGGCCATAATGGGATGCATCATTGGCATTTTTCTAATAGTATCGATTGGATCGGCTCTATCCAAAGAGAGCATCGTCGTTGTTAATTTGATGATAGATGCAGATATAGATCCTGCCTCAACACCAGAGCAAATAAAGATGGCAGAAGACTCCTTAATACACCTAACCAATCAGATCGACCCCAAAGGTCTGGGGGCAACCATATTTGTAACCGAGAATATGGTCCGGATGGACAGGCTGGGAGTAACCTACCAGGGCACTATGAAGAATCATGAACTGGCTCTTCAGGTCAATAGGAACGATGAGGAGCTGTCTAGCCTTTCCGCCTCCGCTCAAAATAAAAAATTGACCGGTGCCAGGGATAAGCTTTATCGATGTTATGTCTGCGGAGGCGAGCATGTGGCTATAAAAGGTTTCCTGCCACCATCATTTGATCAGAATGAGGATACATTAAAGATTTTGGAGAAGCTGGGGATAATCTATGATGCCGGATTCCAGGCAGGAGTCATATATCGCCCAGGACACGAAAGCGCCACCTGGCCCTATGCCATCGAGGGTTATAATCTATACGCAGTTCCGGTGAGCACCTATCAGATCAACGATGAGCGTGTGTATCTCTCTGATCGTTACCTAAGGGAGGAGAAGAAGCTGAGCGGTTCACAGTGGTATGATCTCCTGGTGAAGAAGTTCGATGAGAGCTCAGAGAACGGAGATCCCATTGTGGTTATCTTCAGCAATCTGGTCTCAGGAAGCGGCGATTACCTTGATGCTTACAAGAAATTCATTGATTATGCGCTCTCCAAACAAGCCGCATTTGTAACCACATTGCAACTGGTGGACATGGCTGCGTCCAGGAAGAAAGGCGGTAAAATCGGTGCCATAGCTGTGACGAATGATGCCAATTTGTCAGTAAATGCCACGGAAATGGGAGTAATACCTAATTGTCCCACTTGCGGCAAAACAGGAGAAACAGCGACAACCTCGATATTTAACGTTACCGTTCAAAAAGCAAGCGAGTGTTTAGAATGCATCAAGGATTCTGCCAATTCCACAAACAGTACCTAGGTGGAGGAATAATCGTATAGTAGTCGAGAAGATGCCTGGGCTTGTTTGACCAAAATTTATGTGAAGGCCCAGGCCCTTCTCTTTTTCCCTTTATCTTCTTAAAGGCCGAGTTCCTCTTTCGTTCTTTTTGTAAGGCTCATGGCCTCTCAAGGCAGACTGTCGTCACCAGTGCTCATGCACGAGGCGCAGGTCGGCATGGCCATTGCGTTTCCAGGTTCACCAGCTACGCAGGAGTAGCATGGTATCCAGTCATCACTGCGGATTTGGCTGCTGCAGTTGAGACCAAAGCACGTAGGCGGTTGCCAGTCCGAGGATATGGACGAAGGCAGTGCTCCTCCCACGCCTATATCGACCCGAGACTCAACATCAGCCGCAGCCCCATCCGGCCCATCAACTGAGAAGGCCTCGATATGAGCCACGTTAACATAGACACCATCCGACTCTGCCATTGCCCTGTAAACAATGGTCCTGTTCTCTCCTGGAGCCAGGTCGAGGATGGTCCAGGTTATCAGGTTAGACCTGTTCTCAGAAGGCTCCAGAGAAGTGTTGAGCAGTTTCATGAACGCAGGGATCTGGTCCATCAAGAAAGCTACCATGGTGTACTTCTCTCGGTTCTTGAGATTCAGGCTGTACCAGACCACCTTCGGGTCTTGGGAATCGATCCAGGCGGTTTTGGAAGCAGAGATTTGAGGCGGGCAGCAGGTCAGCCAGTTCAGATTGGATACAGAGAAGTTCCTAGCTATTGTCCAGCCGTTCCCGTAATTGCCTGCTGCTTCCACCCGGTTTATCAGATTGGATGGCTCCTGTGTGATATTCAGTCGCAAGTCTATGATCACCTTGCTGCCGATACCCATAACAGGCAGCGTCCAGTTGGCATAGCTAGTCGTCAGCTCAGCCGGCCGCAGCGACGAGGTGATGTACTCGGTTCCCGTTGGGAAGACGTCCTTCACATAGACTGGCTCTAAAGCCCGATTGCCGTTGTTCTCGATGATGATCCGATAGTCAGCATAGGTGGTGTTAAGCAGGTCTACCATTGCCATCTTGCTTAAAGAGATATGTGGTCGGTCATACTTGGCCACACCTCCAAGAGAAGTCTTTCTCATGATATCAAATTCTCCGACATAAGTCTCGTCTTGATCTACCTCATCGGTGTCATTCTCTTCCTTGTAGACTGTGCGGAAGTCGGCCTGACCGGTCACACTGGCCTCGGTTACCATCTCATTGAGGCCTCGGGCGGTTGATTGGAGATCCAGGTTCTCTGCTGAGGAAAATCGCTCGCTGATCAGGCTGGTAGGTGTCTTGGACCACATGCCTTCCTTCCATTTTATATCACTGGACGTGGAGAAGGTGGGCGTGTAAACATAGCTGGTCGGCAGATGAGTGAGGTTGATATCCTTGGCGATATAGTTTACCACCGTACTGATCTTCTCTTCACTCTGATAATTGCCCGTTCCTGACTCGTAAGAGGATTGAGCTTTCCCAAGATCTCTCTTTGCAGACACATAACCTGTGCCGTTCACGGACTTCTCATACTCTGCATTCTTGCCGTATTCATCGAATTTCTGATTGATACTGAAGCTGCCCACATAGTCTTCCTGGGACTGGAAGATATCGCTGGCGTTCCAGGTTCTATTCTCATTGGCATCTTTCTTGACTAGGCCGATATGACCTACGCCCTCAAAGTCGGTTTCAGTCTTCATGGTGCTGCCGTTCTCGTCCAGCTTCAGTGAACTGTTCCGGCTGATGCGATTCGCGTGGGTATATTCCTCGTTTGTGGAGCCACCCGTGGCGTAGTTCTTGGCCTCTGCCTTCTCCGACCACTTGCTCTGGAAATCAACATCACGATTATTAGGCAGAGAGAAGGTGGTTGGCTTGTGAGTTACAGTCAGGCCCTTGGTCCACTGAATGGAACGGTTGGAATTTTGGTACTTAATCACGTCCTCGCTGGCATACTCGCCGCTGCCGTGCTCCTTGAGGGCGACATAGGTCTGAGGAGGGCCGACGTTGACGTCGGCGTATGCAGTGCATTTCTCTACGTAAGCACCTGCGATTTTCGTATACAGTGTTGCTTTATTTTTCAATAATAACGGGTTGGTTCGGATGTCGTTATGCACATTAACGAAACCAGTTCCAGTCACTCCCTGATTCATGTCAAAAGAAGTGTTGCCAATGTCCTGTGCTACCTGCACTAAGATAATGATCGTACCATCGTTTTTGGTGGGGTCTATATTCCATCTGTTGTTATTACCGTCGTCAATGGGTGTTGGGGATGCAGAAACGAAGGTTACGCCTCCTGGGTAATCATCCACGATCAGATCTCCTGGCTCATACCATGTTATGTTATATGTCACATAATCTCCTGGCCGAGCAACTTTTGGCGAAGCGGTCTTAGTTAGGCATTTTGTAACAATGTTCACATTTTCTGTTGCCTTCGCAGTAACCTCATTTCCATCTGGATCCAATGCCGTGGCGGTAACTATGTTTACTAAATTCGGGCCGTCGCCCGCTTTCACGATGTAGTTCTTGTAATAGCTGCGTGACTCACCTGGGTCCAGGGGATCCGGATCATTAAGGACTATAATGCCCAGCTTGTCATCATTGAGGGTCAAAGATGTGAGCGCTACTGTGCCGATGTTCTCCACTGTGTAGGTGTACTTGATGGTCTCGCCCTCTCTTGCGACCTCCCGGTCAGCTTTCTTGGAGACCCGAAGACCAATCACCGGCTCACCGGTCTGGCAGTTCCATCCCAAATTAACACAGGCCCTATTGCTCTCCACTTCTTCATCTAACTCTCCCATGTTTCCATATGCAACAGCGCAATTCGTTAGATATTCCGGTACCGCTAATCCAGGAGTTCTCCTATACTCACTGCTAATCATGTTGCCATAGGGGTCAACTATTATGATCAGGGTGTCTCCAGTGGCATAGTATCTTACCGTGTAGGTTTTGTAGCCTTTATCCGGCTTATTATACTCTATCTTTAGAGTCTCATTAGTTGGCAAGAAGGTATAGAGGTCCGAGATAACCTCTCTTCTCATACCATATGTTGTCACAAGGAGGTCGTACTTATCCGGCCTGTTGAACTCTGACAATACCACGAATCCTGTTGTTTTATTAAGTACCTCGCTTAGTGTCTCTCCATTTGAGATATTAGTGAAGTTTTTAAGTGTGTAGTTGGCTCCAGCAATGCTCTTTATATCTGAATAAGAAGTTGCATTGGCTTTGTCGAAAAAGTCTCTTTGTTTCTTAATGCTTTTCAGCTTGGCCTCCAATTTGGTTTTATTCCTGGATAGAGCATCAATTAGCTGCATAATATTGGACGGGTCGCTTCTTGCTGCCATTGTTCCAAGCCTTGTCTCATCAGGAGCCAGGATTGGAGGCAAGGTAGTTATTTTGGAGACTGCGCTGCAGGCATCCGGACTTAATTTAACATTATAAGTAAGAGTCCAGGAATCACCTGGCTGTAAAGAGCCGAGAGGACTGAGATCAAATATCAGATTGCCGCCGTCAAAGGTGTGCTGGATTACGATATCACCAAAATATGCATATGGAATAAATTCCAGCATTGGGCTCAACTCGTCAACGATTTGGATGTTATGAATCTCTATATTTCCAATATTCGTCACAGTAATAACGAACGTGGCCTGTGAATATGGATTTATGATCTCATCAGGAGTCGTCTTAGTGATCTCAAGGGGAGATTTTACCACGCCTTTACCTAAATATTTGTTTCCAAAATCAGCATCGTTTGATGCTACTTCAGTCAGGTCAGATCTGGTCACTGTGATCTGACCGTTTTCAGAAACCACTACAATGTATTTATTGTCCGCCGGGTAGGTTTGGATCCAATCTGACGAAAAAGATGGTACCTCCTCCAGCGTGTAAGTGCCGGGCAAGATTCCAGTAAAACTATAAGATCCAAGAGTTGCAGTTTCAGTAGACGTCGTTGCACTCTTGATTACGGTATCACCTTGCATCAGATTTATCGTCCAACCGCCTAATAGCTCGTTACCCTGTTTGGAGCCGTCTCCTTCGCTATCGTTGAACTTCACACCTGATAGTGAAATATCTACTCCTATCACTTGGTTGCCAAAGTCCACATCAGTCGATGCCACCACCGTCTGCCCGGGGTCTGACTTTCTTACTACTATCTGGCCTGAACTTGATATTTCAGCGGTGTAGATATTGCCTAAAGGAGCAGTTTGAATCCATCCGAGCCTCTGTTCTTCTTCAACGATATAGCTGCCTGGAAAGATTCCGGGAAACGCATAAGCTCCATCCGGACCGGTTGTGGTGGTGGCAACTATTGTATTCCCACGTTTCAGATTGATGGTCCAGCCTTCCAGGCCCGGCTCACCTTCATCCTTGGCGCCATTGCCGTTAAGATCTTCGAACTTCATGCCGCTGAGATCAGCAGTACGCACATTGCCAAAATCAATGTTGGTAGGTCCAGGCACGCCAGAGACCAGGGTTACAGTATAGATGCCGAATGGGCCTGGAAAAGACCGAGACCAGCCATCTTGAACAACCTCTTCTACAGCATAGGTACCGGGAAGAATTCCGGTGAACAAATAAGCTCCATCCGGGCCGGTTGTGGCGGTGGCAACTACTGTATCTCCACTAATCAGGTTGATTGTCCAGCCTTCCAGTCCCGGCTCGCCCTCATCCTTGGCACCATTGCCGTCCAGGTCCTCGAACTTCATGCCGCCAAAGCCTGTGGCACGCATATTGCCAAAATCAATATTATTAGGCCCGGCCACGCCCGAGACCAGGGTTACAGTGTGGCTACCAGGCGAAGCCGGATAAGTCTGAGACCAGCTTGACTGGGCCACCTCTTCCACCGTGTAAGTTCCAGGAGCAATTCCGGTAAACAGATAAGCTCCATCCGGACCGGTTGTGGTGGTGGTGGCGACTACGGTATCGCCGCTCTTCAGGTTGATTGTCCAGCCTGCCAGGCCCGGCTCGCTCTCATCCCTGACGCCATTGCCGTCCAGGTCCTCGAACTTCATGCCGCCAAAACCTGTGGCACGCATATTGCCAAAATCAATGTTAGTAGGTCCAGCCACGCCCGAGACAAGAGTTACGGTGTGACTGCCAGGCGAAGCCGGATAAGACTGAGACCAGCTTGACTGGGCCACCTCTTCCACTGTATAAGTTCCAGGAGCAATTTCGGTGAACAAATAAACTCCATCCGGGCCGGTTGTGGTGGTGGCAATAATTGTATCGCCGCTCTTCAAATTGATTGTCCAGCCTTCCAGTCCCGGCTCGCCCTCATCCCTGGCACCATTGCCGTTGAGGTCCTCGAACTTCATGCCGCCAAAGCCTGTGGCACGCATATTGCCAAAATCAATGTCGTTAGGTCCGGCCACTCCTGAGACCAGGGTTACGGTATGGCTGCCAGGCGAGGCCGGATAAGTCTGAGACCAGCTTGACTGGGCCACCTCTTCCACCGTGTAAGTTCCAGGAGCAATTTCGGTAAATGCATAAGCTCCATCCGGGCCGGTTGTGGTTGTAGCGACGATTGTATCCCCACTTTTCAGATTGATGGTCCAGCCTGCCAGGCCCGGCTCACCTTCATCCCTGGCACCATTGCCGTTGAGGTCCTCGAATTTCATGCCGCCAAAGCCTGTGGCACGCATATTGCCAAAATCAATGTCGTTAGGTCCGGCCACGCCTGAGACCAGGGTTACGGTATGGCTGCCAGGCGAAGCCGGATAAGACTGAGACCAGCTTGACTGGGCCACCTCTTCCACCGTGTAAGTTCCAGGAGCAATTTCGGTAAATGCATAAGCTCCATCCGGGCCGGTTGTAGTGGTGGCAACTATTGTATCGCCGCTCTTCAGGTTGATTGTCCAGCCCGCCAAGCCCGGCTCACCTTCATCCCTAGCACCATTGCCGTCGAGGTCCTCGAACTTCATGCCGCTGAAACCGGAAAGTGGCAGTACGGTAATCTTAATTTCTGCCATGCCTTTACATGATAAGAACGCCTTATTGGATGCTATCACTGAAATAGTGACTTGTGTAGGACATTTCACATTGGGTGCGGTCCATAAGAAGGGATCATTATCAGTCCCGGCATTACTGCCGCAAGTCGAATCAATACAACAAGTAGGATCATTGCAGCAAGCTTCATCGCTGCAGCAAGTCGCAGTCCAATCAAAAGCAAAAAGACTCGGATCTAAACCGGTGGTAAATGAATATGTCTGTCCCGCATAATAAGTAGTTGGAACATCGGCATAAGCTATTGAACACAAAAAAATTATACAAAGTAGCAGAGCCAGCATCCAAGACAAGGTGACCTTGAAGCTAAGAGATTGCAGTATATTGGCGAAGGATGAATTCGGGGGCATTTGACTGCTTCCTGATATTTCATTGTTTACTTGCATATCGTTTACCTCCTTGAACTCTTTGGCTCATCACGGGAAAAGGACCTCAATCGATGGCTGTGGTATCGGACGAATGTCTATCGTAACACTGTTTGAGGATGAAGCCCCAGGGCAAGTACCGGTAGCTGTCAGGGTAATTGTGACTGATCCTGCCGCAACGTCATCTGTGCTTGGTGTGTAGATTGTGTTAAGTTCAGTTGCTGCTGAAAATATACCTGTACCGGATGTTGTCCAGAGATAAGAAGCATCGCCACCTGTATTTGTGCCGGCAAGAGGTACAGTGCCAGCGTTCTCGCAGATGATCTGTGGAGGTCCAGCAGATACGACTGGATCTTGAAGGACAGTAACAGATGTAGTTGCCTCTGACTGGCAACCAGTCGGATCGGTAATGGTCAATTTATAAACGCCATCGTTTGCGGAAGTTGCAGGGCTTATGGTCGGACTCTGAAGATTGCTGGTATAACCGTTTGGCCCTGTCCAAGAATAACTATTCATGCCATCTGGACCGCCTATTAACTGGATGGTTGAGCCTTCACAAACGGGCGAATTGGAACTGGCTGTTGCCTGATTTGCAGGATTGACTATGACACTTTTCGTCACTGTATTAGTGCATCCGTGCGAATCTGTAACAGTAAGTTTTACGGATTTTGTTCCCGCTGAGGAAAATGTATATTCTGGATTTTGCAGACTACTGTCTTGAGTGTTATCACCGTTGAAATCCCAGCTCCATCCAGTGATTGTTGCAGTCACACCACTGGTGGCAACCGCTGTCGATTGATCAGTGAAATGGACTTTGTATCCGCATAACTGGTTATATATAAAATCTGCCACCGGGTGTGCCCACACGTATACATCATGAGTTGATGTTGATGTTATGCCCTTTTCGTCCGTTACAGTTAGAGTAACCGTCTTCTTTCCGGCTGTAGTATAAGTATGGGATGGGTTTTGCAGATTTGAGGTTCCATCCCCAAAATTCCATGCCCATGAGCTATAAGGAAGGTATCCTCCAGTAGTTGTATCTGTAAATTGAATTGCATTTCCCAAACAAGTATTAGAGGCAGTAAAGTCTGCAATAAGGGGGGGTGGGATGATGATTGGCCCAGCGTTTTGATAGCATTTGGATGGCTGATATGCCTGATCACAGTCGCATGGTGGAACGATGGCCGGCTTTTTGCAGGTAGGACACGTGGTACCTTGATCGGATGCAGCCCATTGTGCATATATATTTCTTAAATCCACCGTTTGTCCACAAATGTAACTGATTGTGGCTAGCTTTACATCACCTGTACTGCCAGTTATTGTAGTCAGCCAGGTAAAATGGTTTGCCTCATAGAGTATTCCGTTGGTATAGATATCAACTACAGTATATGGACAATATCTACCATTAGCATTAACCGCAAAAGTACCCCATAGCTCGGTAGTAGTACTGGTACCTGGTGTGCATTTTGTTGATGATACTTGCCATAATTTTACGAGGGAGACATCATTTGCAGTACAACCTGTGTTGCACCTTGGCCATCCTGCTTCTACCTGGTAAATTTGGATAAAACATAATAAAGAGATTAGCAATAGTACTGTTGACCCTTTCATGATGCGGTCCCTCCAAAGCCTTTTATCAAATGTCCTAATCTACTCTTGAGTTCTGGCTGTTCTCTTCTATAGTTATACCTAGAGTTGCACGCAATAACCCACATTCTAATGCGAACTATTTGTGCCCATCCCTCCATGAAAAAGAGAGAAATGTAGGCGCTGGTGCTCGACAACACGCAGCGCCATTTAAGCCATCTAGGTGCTCAAACTAACAGAGAGTTCAGGTACCCAATGCAGGTTGAAGGTCTTCGTACAAGAGTACAGCGGTATCGACTCGCCTCCATGCGCAGTGGTAATCTGAGTTACATCCAGCCTTACCGAATTTTCCGTGGTCGGTGTCACAGAGTCTGGAATGACAAAGGGCAAAACACCTAAATCCGGATCATAGCATGGGCCGGTGGAGACAGTTTGTGTTGCAGTGGATGGTACATACCAACTGAAGACTATCGAGGAGGGCTCTTTATCCCATGGAATAGCCCATGCAGTAGGATCTCCTCCGCAAGAGTCATACCAGCACCAACTAGGTGAGTCCTCTGTGCAATAATTTTCGTCTACCGTTGGACAGCATTCTTTCACATGCAAGTTTATGGTTTGCTCCGCTTTACAATTAGTTGGAACTAGACTGTCGGCAACCAAGACATCTAGAGTATAATCCCCTGCCGTAGATGGAGCATCAAAGACCAGAGGATTTTGCGAAAGGTCGGAAAGTGGCACGCCATTTTCGCTAATGGCCCAGTTTGCATCCCACAAGTAAATATATTGTCCACCGCTCGTGCCCGGGCTGGCGGATAAGCTGACATGCTCATTCACAAAGATGGTCAAATCAATCGAAGCAACCACCGCACCGCCCAGGCTGATAAGCGATATCATTGCCACAATAGACAGTGCTATTATTTTTATTCTTGTCCCGATCATCATCCTTTCCTCCTAATATACTTGCTCCAACTGTTTTAGCATGCAATCGGATCAAATAACTTCTCACACTTATTTCCATTAATGGTTAATAAAGCTATTCATGCGGCCTTGTGGCAGGACAGAATGCCGCTCAACCATAGCATCTGAAACTCGCCATGATCTTGCTGCAACTATAGGCTTTGTTTTGTATTTATGATTATCGAACTAAAAATTCTGACCCTAAAGCAGCTTACATCCGGGAATTGGAGCAAAATTTTGCAAGTCCATACAAAATTTTGTATAATTAATTTTTTGCCGCTACAAATCTTTGCAAATTCCCTATACGAGAATGTCTCTATTGAGATCTCTCCTTAATCTGTCCCAGAATGCATTCTGAGATTCGAAATAAGATAGAAATGATTATTAAGTAATAAGTAATGTATGACAATTGAAAAAGAAAGAATCAAGTTATATAAGGAGGATAAATAATGAGATCTTGGATCTTTTTGGGAATGCTGGCATTTTTTATGATAACGATGTTGGGCACATCACAATCCTCAGATGAAACGACATTGGTCAACCTAATGATTGAATCGGGGATGCCGGCGTCGGCCGCCGAGGAACAGGTAAAAACTGAGGTAATGAATCTCTCAAATGTATATAAAACGATAAATGAGAGAGGCTTGGTGGCAACGATCTTTCCAACTCAAGATGTAGTAAAATCATATGGAAATCTGCTCCTCACTCGCATAGGTTCAGACTCTGAATTTGAGCTGGCAATGACTGGAAATCATTCCAATGAGAAGCTCAGCTCTATGTCCTTTGCTGAACAGAGCATTATGCTGAAAAGATCGAAACAGTATGTGGAAAGCTGCAAGATCTGCGGCAAGAATGAGATAAATGTCACCGGCTTTATGCCTCCGTCCTTCGATCAGAACAAGGATACATACAGGATACTTGAGGGATTGGACATCCTGTACAATGCCGGTTTCCAGGCAGGACTTCTGTTTGCACCCGGACATGAGAGAGACGTCTGGCCATACAAATTAGAAGGCTACAGCTTCTATGCTGTGCCGGTGAGCACATACGATCTATCCGACAAGATTATGGTACTCAAGGACAGCTCCTTCAAAGACAATGGCTTTAGCGCTACCCAATGGTATGATGCTCTGATAGGCAAGTTCAACGAGATCCAAGGTAAAGATGAGCCTCTGATAGTAGTCCTGACCACATCGGTTTCCGGTTCAGGAGACTATCTGGATTCATTAAGCAGTTTCCTGGATTATGCGACCTCCAAGAAAGCCAGATTTGTAACTACAGCCAATCTGGTATCTTTGGCAAAAGCCGGATCGCATGATCCATCCCTCTTGCCAACTAACGTATCCAGAGAATGCCTAACCTGCGGCCAGGATGAAAACCTCTTCAATATAACTGCATCCATTAACAGAGTCGCTCCTGCAGCCAACAACACAACCCAGATCATGACTTCATAAGATGAAGCAGCTCCTAAACGAGAAAACCGGGGCTCGATATAGCACCGCTCTTTCCTTAGCGGTGCTTTTTTTATTCAGGGTATGCATTCAATCCGGCGAAGCTATAAATAACTCCCCTATTGTTTAACTTATAAATGAACCGCCGGGGATTTTATGAAAGAAATGCAGGGAAATGGATGACGAGGGCATTCAATCATGCTCACTGAAATACTGATCATCTTTCTTCTGTTCCTGGCCAATGGCGCGTTTTCCATGGCCGAGATGGCTGTGGTCTCCTCCAGCAAGGCCCGGCTCAGGGCATGGGTGGAGGAGGGCCATGCAGGTGCAAAGGCAGCCCTGGAGCTGGCTGAAAATCCCAATCGTCTCCTCTCTGCCGTGCAGACCGGCATAACTCTCATTACTACCCTGACAGGAGCCTACGGAGGCGCCACAATCGCTGACGAGCTGGCTTCTTACTTCGCTGCCGTTCCGGCTCTCTCTCCTTACAGCGGTGGCTTGGCCCTGGTTGCCGTCGTCCTGATGATCACATTTTTCAGTTTGGTAATTGGTGAACTGGTCCCCAAGAGAATCGCGCTCAGCAATTCAGAGCGCTTCGCATCTCTCGCAGCTGCCCCATTAGCAGCATTCTCCCGTCTTGTCTCTCCTGCGGTTATCCTGCTAAGTTTTTGCACCGACCTGATGCTGAGGGCTCTGGGTGTGAAGGCCTACACCGAACCTGCTGTGACCGAAGAGGAGATTCGTATCCTGATCGACCAGGGAACGACGGCTGGTGTGATCGAGGAAGAGGAGCAGGAAATTATGGAGAGGGTCTTCTCATTGGGAGACCGGAGAGTAAACTCCATCATGACTCCCAGAGGCGATATCGTGTGGCTGGACATCGATGATTCTCCCGCAGAGATTTGTCGTAAGATTGCAGGTGGGGCATACTCCATGTTTCCGGTCTGTCGCAATAAGCTTGATAATGTCCTGGGAGTAGTTCAATCCAAGGATCTGCTCAGCTGCAAACTATCAGACGAAAAGGTTGACCTTAAAGCGTCTCTCCTGCCGCCTCTTTTTGTGCCGGAGAGCATGAGGGCTCTTAAAGTGCTGGAGAAATTCAAGCAGACGGGAATTCATTTGGCCATTGTTCTGGATGAGTATGGGTCGGTGCAGGGAATAGTAGCCTTGGTAGATCTCCTGGAAGGACTGGTGGGAGACATACCGCACATTGATGAGCTGGCAGAGCCACAAGTAGTGAAGAGGCAGGACGGCTCTTGGTTGGTGGATGGATCTCTGCCGGTGGATGACTTCAAAGAGTTGGTTGATCCGGCAGGGCTGCCTGAGGAGGAAGAAAGTCAATACATAACCTTGGGCGGATTTGTGATGACGCATTTGGAGAAGATACCAGCTACAGGTGATCACTTCGAGTGGGGAGGCTACCGTTTTGAGGTTGTGGACATGGATGAGAGGAAAGTAGACAAGATTCTGGTAACATCATTATGATTAGAAAAAATACGTTTATCCAAAAAGCCCGACCAGCAGAAATAATAGACTTTATTCCCGATGCCATCCTGGCCATAGACCTGAATGGCATAGTAATCGCCTGGAATAAGGCTATGGAAGAGTTGACTGAAACGCTAGCCATTGATATTCTGGGCAAAGGCAATTATGAGTATGCACTGCATATCTATGGAAGAAGGCGACCCACTTTAGCCGATCTGGCTTTAAAACTAGATCCCGAAATTGAAGCATTGTATTCTAATCTTCAAAGGGACGGCAATAGCATTAGCGGTGAAGCATATATCGCCTCACTCGGAAAGGATGGCTCTTACATCTGGGGCAAAGCCGCGCCTCTTTATAGCTCATCAGGAAATATCATCGGAGTGATTGAATCCATACGCGACATCACTGAACGCAAACTTGCTGAGGATGAATTGAGAAGAAGCCGGGAAAAGTATCATAATATCTTTGAAAACTCGATACTTGGTTTGTACCAGAGCATACCAGAAGGCAGATATCTGAGTGTGAATCCGGCCTTTGCGCGGCTCTTTGGATATAGCAGCCCGCAAGAGATGATAGCTTGCGTTACCGATATTGGCCAACAACTCTATAACAATCCCAAAGATAGGGAGAGAGCCATAAAGCAAATCATTGAACAGGGCTATCTGGAAGGATTCGAACTTGAGGTGCAGCGAAGAGACGGCACGAAGTTTTGGGTCTCCATGAACACCAAAATAGTGCAGGATGAGAACGGATTGCATTATGACGGCACGGTTGAAGATATTACAAAGCGAAAGAGGGGCGAGGATATGCTTCGAGCGGCCAAGGAAGTCGCAGAGGCCGCGACAAAATCAAAGTCGAATTTCCTGGCAAACATGAGCCATGAAATTCGAACGCCTATGAATGCCGTGATCGGCATGACCTGCCTTCTATTGGACGAGGATCTCACGGCCATTCAGAAGGAGTACCTAGAAACCATACGCAGCAGCGGGGAAGCTCTTCTGGACATTATTAACGATATTCTTGATATTTCAAAGATCGAGGGAGGGATGATGGAAATGGAGCATCATCCCTTCAGTTTGCAAAGATGCATTGAGGATTCGATAGAGCTTGGTGCTGAAAATGCTGCGAAAAAAGGCCTTGGGATGGAATATGAAATCGAGCACGATATTCCTGATGTGGTTTTAGGTGACTATGCCCGTCTTCGCCAGGTCTTAGTTAATTTGATAGGCAATGCTGTTAAATTTACAGATAAAGGCTGCATATCTATCTTTGTCTCAGGAGATAAGAGTGATGATAGCAGCTATGAGATTCATTTTGCAGTCAAAGATACGGGCATTGGAATTCCGGATGATAAAGCTGATCGCCTATTTCAACTCTTCAGTCAGGTTGATGCCTCAACGGCACGCAGGTACGGAGGCACAGGTCTTGGTCTGGCGATAAGCAAGAAGCTTGTGCAGATGATGAACGGAAGGATTTGGGCTGAGAGCCGGCCAGGAATAGGTTCGATATTTCATTTTACAATCAAGGTGCAGCCCACGCAAATTGCCCTTGCTGATGAAGGCATGAGAGCCTCTTCTATCAAGGCCGTTTCCCAGGAACAAGATCCACCCTTGCGCATACTATTGGCTGAAGACAACCCGATTAATCAGAGAGTGGCTCTGCATATGCTTGCCAAGCTGGGGCTAAAGGGGGATTTGGCAAGCAATGGCCAGGAGGTCCTGCAGGCCCTGGAAAGCCATAGATATGATGTGATATTGATGGATGTGCAGATGCCGGAGATGGATGGTCTGGAAACTACCAAGGCGATTCGAAAGATGTGGCCGGACGGCCCCAGGATCATTGCCATGACTGCTGCCGCTTTCAAAAGCGACAGGGAGATGTGCATTGATGCCGGCATGGATGACTACATCAGAAAACCTGTGAGAATAGATGAGCTGGCAGCGGCGTTGAAATTATTCCGGGGGATGACGAGGGATGAGGAGGGATAAATGAGAGGCGTTTTGATTCTTTCCGGGGGAGTGGATTCGACCACATTGCTCTACAAGATGCTTTCAGACGGCTACGAGGTGACGGCTCTCACCTTCAACTACGCCCAGAGGCATAAGAAGGAGATAGACTGTGCCAAAGCGATTGCAGAAAGGCTGCACATCAGACACAAAATCGTCGATCTCAGCACGCTTGCTTCTCTCTTGGGTGACAGCGCGCTTCTTGGAGGAAAGGATGTGCCTAGCTGCCACTACACCGAGGAGGCTGCCAAGAAGACGGTGGTTCCCAATCGCAATATGATTATGCTCTCTGTGGCGGCAGGTTACGCCGAGGCGCATGAGATTCCTGATGTCTTTTATGCGGCTCACAAAAATGACAGCACAATCTATCCCGACTGCCGGCCGGAATTTGTGCAGGCCCTGCGCTCTGCCATTCGCCTGGCTACTGCCTGGCATCCTGTAGAGCTGCAGGCTCCATTTGTGGATATGAGCAAGGCAGAGATCGTAAGGATGGGCCTGGCTTTAGAGGTGCCCTACGAGCTTACCTGGTCCTGTTACCGGGGGGAGGAACAGCCCTGCCGCAGCTGCCCGACGTGCATCGAGAGGGAGGAGGCTTTTGCACTGAATGGGAGGAAGGATCCGCTGCTAAAAGACGGGGATGGATGGGCGGCCATTGGCAAGACATAGCATAAAGCCATTTCTTTTGGAATGCCGCGCGTGAAAAAAACGCGCGGAGAGCTTTAGGCACCCTCAACGCCGGGCAGGCTTGGATATTTGAAGCTGATGGCTTGATCGGATAGATAGGATTTGACTAAACAGTTTTCTGTTATCTAATCATCATAATAACTGCCGAAAGATCTATTTTCCATCCCCTCTAATCTCATCACAAATGCCCTTCCTCCCGCCAGCCTCCCAGCCCGTCTCCCCCGAAGACGCCTCCCTCCTCTCCCTCTTTCACCCCATCCTGCAGGACTGGTGGCTTTCATCTTTTCGCTCAACTGAAGGTCTCTTCACAGCGCCCCAGCGCCAGGGCGTGCCTCTCATCACCCAGGGCAAGAATATGCTCATCTCCTCGCCCACCGGCTCGGGAAAGACCTTCTCCGCCTTCATTCCCATCATCAATCAGCTCTTCATCATGGCAACCAAGGGCGAGCTTGATAATACGGTCTACTGCCTCTACATCTCTCCCCTCAAGTCTCTGGCCAATGATATTCACAAGAACCTGGAGCAGCCCCTCCGACAGATTCAGACTCTGGCAGAGGAGCGAGGGCTAGAGGTACAGGAGATCAGGCATGCCATCCGGCATGGGGACGTCTCCGCTCAGGAGAAGGCCCGCATGCTGAGGAAGTCGCCGCATATCCTCAACACCACTCCCGAGTCCCTGGCCATTCTCCTCAGCTCTCCCCGCTTTCGAGAAAAGTTAAGGAGTGTGCGCTGGGTCATCGTGGACGAGATTCATTCCCTGGCCG
>JAQTYS010000224.1:0-2854 GCA_028688175.1 Methanothrix sp.
GAGGTAGTCGTGGAGAGTCTTTCCGCAGGTGAAGCCGTAGATATTCTGCACCTGGAAAAAGCCACCGTGCTGGTCCGAAGATGATCGAGGTCGAGGTCAAGGCCCGCGCCCCGGAGGACATGGCAGAGAGGATTGCCGCCCTGGGGGCCACTCTCCTGGTGGTGGAAAATCACCACGACCTTTATTTCAACTCTTCCCAGCGCGACTTTAGGTTCAGCGATGAGGCCCTGCGCATTCGCATCAAGGAGGAAGGAGCGCGCCTGACCTACAAGGGGCCCAAGCTTGATCAGACTACTAAGTCACGCCTGGAAAGGACAGTGAAAATTGATGATCCGAAGCAGATGGAGCAGATCCTCTCTTCCTTAGGATTTGTGCTGTCTGCTCAGGTGAGAAAAAAGAGAACCAAATATTCCTATGAAGGCCTGGTTCTGGCTCTGGACGAGGTGGAGGGGCTGGGCAGCTTTGTAGAGGTGGAGGCCGAGGGAGAGGGCGATTATGAGGAACAGAAACGTAAGGTCTTATCCATAATGAGCAAGCTGGGTCTGCATGAGTCGATTAGAAGCTCTTATCTTGAGCTATTGGAAGAGAGCAAAAAGACATGTCAATGAGTTCAAGGGTTCCAGTACTTGTGATGCTGCTCTTCATAATAGCCGTTCAGCTTCTGGCTATTGCTATAACTCCAGCCATCTTCGCCAGCGACAATAGGGTCTTTGCCGATCCCGCTTCGACCTCCAATCCCTTTATCTATATGCTTCTCATCCTGGGATTCACAGCCCTTCTTCTTCTGGCCATCAAAAAGAAGAAGAATTGGATTGTAAATGGATTTATACAAATATCTATTGCCACAAGCATCTATTATCTGATGGTAGCTTTCGTCTCGCCTCTACAAGCACTGCTGCCCACAGTTGCCGGGCTTCTTCTGCTCCGTTATTATCCGGAGTGGTATGTCATAGACATCTTCGGCATTGCCGTATGCGCCGGCATCAGCTCGCTATTCGGAGTTAGCATGACCATTCTTCCCACGCTCTTGCTATTGATCATCCTGGCAGTCTACGATGCACTATCCGTCTACAAGACCCGCCATATGGTCTCTTTGGCGGAGGGTGTGATTAAGATAAAAGCTCCTCTGCTATTCGTGGTGCCGAGAAGCCGAAGCTATAGCTTTCGAAAAGATACTGCACCGGTCTCAACTTCCCAGGTTAGTGACCAGCCGAACGGCAATCCAAACTCAAATGGCAGCACAGACCGCGTCAACCAGACAGGCCGCAAGAGAGGCGCATTTTTCCTGGGACTGGGAGATGCAATCATTCCTACTATTCTTGTCATATCGGCCAATACATCGCTTCCAGCCGGAGGCTTTTTAGGCATAAATCTTCCGGCGATGGGAGCCATGCTTGGGACATATCTTGGTTTCCTGGCTCTAATGACCACCTCGCGGGATAAGCCTCAGGCTGGACTGCCCTTCCTTAATTTTGGAGTGATCCTGGGATTTCTGGCGGGCTGCTTTGCTGCTGGTATAGCACCATTTTGAAGAGGTCTCGGATGAAGCTATTCAATCGCCACATGATGCGAAACCAGGAAGCTGCCAGCCTGCTGGAGCTCTTCTTCGTAATATCCGTCCTTTCTGTTTTGGGCATCCGTTTTTTTTTAGCTTTAACCGGTTATCCCAGCTTTAGCCCGGGCAATCTGCATATCGCTCATGTTCTTTTAGGCGGTGTGCTCATGATGATAGCCCTGGTCATTGCTCTTGCTTACATCAACAAGTCTTCTTATTACCTGGTAGCCGTCCTGGGAGGCCTGGGATTTGGGGCTTTCATAGATGAACTGGGCAAGTTCATCACCGGTGACAACGACTACTTCTACCGGCCCACCGTGGCCCTGATTTATATTGTATTCGTCCTGCTCTACCTGCTCATCGAGAACTTTGTCAAGAAGCCGGTGCTCAGCGAGCAGGAGAAGCTGATCAATGCCCTGGAGATTGCCAAAGAGGTAGTGCTGGAAGACCTCGATCACCGGGAGAGAAGAAGGGCGCTGGATCTGCTCAAGGAATGCTCCCCTTCCGATCCGGTTACAAAAGCTCTGCGAGCGCTGCTTTACGCTACGCAGTCTGTCCCCGTCCCGAGGCCCGATATCTACACTGCTGCCAAGTATCGCGGCAGAAGGATTTACCTCAAGCTGGTGGCCAAATCCTGGTTCGTAAATGTGGTGATTGCCTTCTTTATTCTGCAATCGCTCTTTGCCCTGGGTCTGGACTTTTTCTTGCTCTATGTCAAGCTGGAGATGATGGTAGATCTGCATACCATCTTTCCCACGCTCTCGCTCTTCGATTTTGCCGGGCTTCTTTCGGCCACACTGGCCGCAGCCCTGGTCTTCGCCGCCGTCATAAAGATAAAGAGCAACAGACTACAGTCCTACCTGATCTTCAAGAACGCAGTCCTGGTGCAGATCTTCTTGGTACAGGTATTCCTCTTTTACAGGGCTCAGTTTCTCGCTCTTCTCGGATTGGCTGGCAACATCTGCGTTCTTTTCGTGCTCTACTACATGATCCGACAGGAGAAAGCGGCTAGCGGAATCTGTACAACCTGATACAATCAAAATAGGAATATGAACAGATCCTGCTCACCGCAGGATCCGATCTTTAAGACGGGCTGTAGCTGATCCGATAAATGACGCCGTTCATATCATCGGACACAAGCATCGATCCGTCTTTTAGAGTCTGCACATCAACGGGCCTGCCCCAGGCAGTTTTATTTTGCAGCCAGCCTTCTAGGAAAACTTCATGGCCGACAGCGGTATTATTTTGCAGACGAACCGTCACCAGGCGGTAGCCGATGGGTTCATCTCTATTCCAGGA
>JAQTYS010000224.1:2954-4552 GCA_028688175.1 Methanothrix sp.
TTGTTCAGGCCCTCTGCGATGACAAAGATCTCGTTTGCCTCAGCATGATTGTTATTATTCTTATCCACAATGGCGTAAAGAGCTGAGCCATTGGGTGCGTCAAGGGTCTCGAATGGACGGCGCGTGCCAACAAAGAGCGTTCCATTGGGGCTTAAAGCCATTGATCTGGCATAAGTCAGATTATCGGCATAGATCTCGATCTTAAAGCCTGGGGGTAGCTTGATCAGGTTCAAAGGGAGCGCTGTTTTTTCTTCAGTTGCATTTGCTGCTTTTGCCTGCTGCACAAAGAGTTTTGTCTCCTCAACTGTAATCTCAGAGGACTTGCTGCCGGCAATTACGCAGTAGGCAGTAGCCTTGAGAACATCTCCCTTGCTGGCGTTTAGGGGATAGTCGTAGCTAAATGTGGATGACGATGGCTGGCTGGTGTATTCTTTGGTTATGACTTGCTTGCCATTTTTCAATATGTCAATCCGAAAGATATAATGGCTGGTCGGATCTGATACTTGATGAGTCGTTGTTACTTTTAAGCTCTGATTTTGGCTATCATAGGCAAGACTCACCTGGGATGGTGGGTGGGCAGTGACGGGCATTGCAAGTATCAAGAGCAATATCATTGTTGCCAGCGCTCTTGTGGTCCGGATGGGCGAATCCTTTGTAATTATCGATTTTCTATCCTTATGTGGCATTTCAAGAAACACCCCTTAAAACAACTAGAACTAATTAACATTATTGTGACCGGATCTTATAAAAAGTTTCGCAGTAATTCCGATATATAATGATAGAGATTTCCGTAGTAGATGAAAAGCCCCAGTTAGTGGCAGGAATGAGACGCAAGGGGCATTACAAAGAGATCGCCAGGATGCTGCCCGCCCTTTTTGAATATGCCCTCAAGCAAGGCGCCATAATTGCCGGGCCGCCCCAGTACCTCTGGCATGAGAAGAGCGTTGAGGAAGCCCAGAAAGCCGATGAGGCAGGCAATGCCGACATAGAGGTGTGCATTCCCATTGCAGCAAGGATTCCCGAGAGTGATGATATCAAGTGCTACATTCTACTCGGGGGAAAGAACGCTCAGATAGTTCACAAGGGCCCTTACGAAGCTTGCGGACCGGCTTACGAAAGGCTCTTTGCCTGGCTTGGCGAAAACGGCTTTAAGCTGACTGGGCCGATTAGAGAGGCTTACCTGAACGATCCCAGAGAGGTCGCCCCAGAGGATATCCTCACCATCATCCATGCTCCCATCGGTTAATGCTTGTGACGGAAATGATCTCTTTGAAATTTGATCCTGCATCCTGGATAAGCCAAATTAGGCCTATGTATCTGGGAGCTGATCCTGCACACGATTTCTCGCATGTATTGAGAGTCTACAGGAATGCCTGGATCATCGGCCAGGAGGAAGGCGCGGACATGCCTGTACTGCTCCTGGCCGCGCTGCTGCATGATGTCGGATCGGAAAAAAAGAACATAAAGGAGCAGGGCGAGACAGAGGATCCGGGCGAAAGGACGGTAGGGGCATTCTTGGAGGCCGTCGGTCTGGAAGAGGCGGCAAGAGATAAGGTGCAATATGCCGTAGATGTGCACCGCTTTTCCAAGGGAATCGT
>JAQTYS010000225.1 GCA_028688175.1 Methanothrix sp.
TGATTTGGCCAGAATTTCGAGAATGGCATAAACAAGCAAGAGTACAATGATCACAATGACTGCCAGAAGGAGATTGTAGTCCACGTGGGCCACCATTCCTTCCAGAGGACGGGGATATCCGTAAAGCCCAAAGGAGCCCCTGGTGAGAGATGACCAGTTGAGCAGTACGAATCTGATGATCTCAGAGAAGCCGATGGTGACAATTGCCAGGTAGTCCTCCCGCAGTCGGAGCGTAGCCACTCCCAAAAATGCGCCGGCGGCTCCAGCCAGGACCATGCCTGCCAGCACGGCAAAGATCAGAGGCACTCCGTTCATGCCCAAGAGAACTGTGGTATAGGCACCGATGGCCATGAATGCCACATGCCCGAAGTTGAGAAGTCCTGCATAACCCCATTGCAAATTCAGGCCCAGGGCAAAAATGGCATAAATTCCGGCAGTGAGCATTATGGATACCAGGTAGTCTTGCATTTTATCCCCCGCCAAAGAGGCCTTTGGGCTTGAAGAAGAGAACAACAATCATAATAGCAAAACTGACTGCAATTTTGTATTCCGCAGGCAAAAATGCAGTGGAGATCTCCTGGGCGAGGCCGATAATCATTCCACCGGCCATAGCTCCGTAGGCATTGCCGATGCCGCCCAGTATCGCCGCTGCAAACATAGGCAGGATGATGGACCAGCCCATGTTGGGATTGAGATGGGTTATGAGTCCGAGCATTATTCCTGCCAGAGCGGCAAGGCCCATGCTTACCATCCAGGTGTATCTTATGACCTGATCCACATTGATTCCGGTAATTCTGGCCAGATTAGGGTTATCGGACAGTGCTCTCATGCTCTTTCCCAGGGTCGTCCGACTCAGGATAGCATGGACCAGGAGCATACTGGCAAAAGCAATCAATACTACGCTAATTTGAAAATAAGTTAGAAGAATTCCCCCCAGATTGATGCTCTCCATCACAGGCAGTGGAAATCTCAGTGCATCCGGCCGAAAGAATATGATCAGAGCATTTCTTATGGCGATGGACACGCCAATTGACAGAATCATGATAGCGGTTCGGCTGGCTCCGCTGCTACGCATAGGCTTCCAGATTCCCATATCCAGTAGGACGGCAAATGCCCCTGTGGCAAGAATGGCGATAATGCACGCCGGCAGGAAGCCGAGGTTTGAAGATGCTGCAAAAAAGAGAGTCAAATAAGCGCCGAGAGTAAGAAAATCTCCATGAGCGAAATTGGCAAAATTCATGATTCTGTATGCCAGAGACAATCCAATAGCTGCCAGAGCAATAATGCATCCGTAGACTAATCCGTTGGCTATTAGCTGTCCAATCATATTGCTCAATCAAAAAGAGATCCTCTTATTTGATCTATTTTTATCTTTCCCTAATGCCTTGTGCATCAATCCAATGGAATCATTTTCATGATGATTTTACTTCTGCGATACTTATTTATTCAATCTATCTAGGTCCTGGAGTCAGGATGGTTTTAATGAGGATAGGATCGTATTTTGTAATCTCAGCCCTCGTTCTCGCTGTATTATTATCGGGATGCACCGAGAAGGTTGAAGATAAGGGCAGTGTAGTGACGAAGGGAGCAACAAACAATAGTGTCGAAAGTGGTGCCACTCCAACTGAAGGAAACATCAATATCGGAGTGCTGCAATCTCTAACCGGCGATCTGGGAGCTTATGGCGGACCCATGAGCGATGGCATGAAGCTGGCTGCCAAGCAGATCAATGAAAACGGCGGACTCTTGGGAAAGAAGCTGGTACTTCTGGTTGAGGATGATCAGACCAACAACGTGGCAGCCGCCGATGCAGCCAATAAGCTGGTCAAGGTAGATAGAGTTCCTGCTGTCATAGGCGATACCGGCAGCGGACAGAGCATGTCCATAATCGATATCAGTACTGGAAATGGCGTGCTGCAGATCTCATCATCCAACACAGGCACGGAATTTACTACTTATAATGATAGCGATCTCTATTTCAGAACTGCGCCCTCGGATACCCTGCAAGGCGGCGCAATGGCTAATTTGGCCAAGGAGCGGGGCTACAAGACTGTTTCAACCATCGTCATCAACAATCCCTATGGAGTAGGATTTGAGGAGGTCTTTGTTAAGGCCTTTGAAGCCAATGGCGGAAAGGTGCTGGAGAAGATCAGATATGATCCGTCCCAGAGCATCTTTGATTCCGAGGTGCAGAAGATCGCGGCCAGCAAACCGGAGTTTGTGATGATGGTCTCCTATCCTGAGACGGGTAGCCTTATTCTGCGGACAGCTTATGAGAAAGGAGCATTGACCGGCACTACATGGCTGCTCTCCGAAGGCCTGAAGTCCGACAATCTGGCAGAGCTTGCCGGGAAGAACGCCACCGGCGGATATATTGTGGCAGGACTGCAAGGACTGGCTCCGGATGAGAATGCAGGCGGGAAAGCTTATGATGCATTCCGGTCTCTCTACAAGGCAGAGTATGGCAAGGAGCCGGGAATCTACTGCACCAACAGTTATGATGCCCTAGCTGTAGTGGCACTGGCCATAGAGCAGGCAAAGACCGCTACCGGCAGGTCCATAGCCGATAACCTGAGATCGGTAGCCAATCCGCCCGGAGTTGAGGTCTCAGATCTGAAAGAGGCTTTGAATCTGGTAAGAGAAGGCAAGGATATCAATTACCAGGGCACATCAGGCAACATAACCTTCGATGAGAATGGAGATGTAAGCGGATCGTATACCGTTTGGATCATTGCTCAGAACGGAAGCATAGTCCAGGGTGAAAAGGTCGCCGCTTGATCTCAGAGAAGTCCTTTTTTTCTTTTTTTAGTAGAAAGCTCAGCCAGGTTAGCTATCGCGTTTCTAATGCTCGACAAGCCTTAAATAAAAAGAAAATGCTTGGCACTAATAGCCAGAGGCGGCAAATAATCTTTGAAGGGAGACTATGGAGAGGATCCAGACTACCGAACCTTCTACAAAATTTAGTCCTAAAGGGGAAAAGCCATGCATTTTGGTCTATTCATCCTCTGCTCATGTCAGGTATATTGATCGCATAAAGAACGACATAGAGAAGTCTCTTGAAAATAAAGGGTTTCGTATTGTATATTTGAAGGATGAGGCAAGAGATCTCCACATTTATTCTGACGAATTCATGAAGGTCGCAAAAGATTGCGTTTTAGGAGTTGTAATACTGGATGGATTCAGGCCGAATGTGCTTTTTGAGTTTGGAGTCTTAAGGGGCCTGGAAAAACCAATTGTCCTGTTAAAGGATAAAGAAGCGGTAATAAACATCAGGACATTATATGGCGATGTTAGTAATAATGATGATTGCAGGAAGAAGACAGGCTTGACTACTCCCGAATTCGATAATTTGAGAAATCCTCTGCTTGAGATGAGGTCATGCAGTCAATTCTCCGATATCTCAATAAGTATCTCTGAATTTGATAAAGAAGTAATAGAGGGAGGAGATAAGCATGTATCCAAGCTATTGAGCAGTAATATCGACAAAATCAGAACTGAAATAGAAAAAGAGGGAGAAAAGATACTGCGCGGGAAAGCACCTGCTTCAATTTCTGGCCGCTTTGTAGAGATGTATCAAGAACATGTCGCAAGGCTCTACAGTCTTGCTTTTAGCTCTGGCCTTGATGTTAAGGATGTCGATGCCATCCTTTCGGATTTCATGAAACTTGAGGAAGAATCAGGAAATAAAATGCCGTCCAGGATTTACAGCCTGATAGCTTCACTGTATGGTCTTGCTAGGGAGAGAGAAGAGAAAGATGACAGCTAAAAAGGCGGCCCTCATTAAAAAGACCATTGATGCATACAGCCTGGCTCTTCAAAATGAGCAAGACCCAATAGAAAAAGCCCGCATCCAGGAGAAGATCGCAGATAATTATTATGAGCTTGCCCTGATCAAGATCGATGATCGTAGATATGCAATGCGAAAAGCCGCAGAAGCCTATCAAGAGACTCTCAAGATCAGAATTCTCAAGGATTTCCCCTCGGATTACGCCAGGATACAAAATAATCTCGGAGCTGCATATCAAACTCTGGCCAATGTCGAGGACAAGGCCGAGAACTGCAAGAAGGCCATCGGGGCCTATCAGGATGCTCTCAAGATCAGCACTCTCAACGATTTCCCTATGATTTATGCCATGACGCAAGACAATCTCGGAATTGCATATAGAACTCTGGCTGAGGTCGAGGACAAGGCCGAGAACTGCAAAAAAGCTATCGAGGCCTACCAGGATGCTCTCAAGATCAGAACTCTCGACGATTTCCCCATGGATTATACCACGACGCAAAACAATCTCGGAAATGCATATAGAATTCTAGCCGAGGTCGAGGACAAGGCCGAGAACTGCAAAAAAGCTATCGGGGCCTACCAGGATGCTCTCAAGATCAGAACTCTCAACGATTTCCCCATGGATTATGCCATGACGCAAAACAACCTCGGAAATGCATACCAAACTCTGGCCGAGGTCAAGGACAAGGCCGAGAACTGCAAAAAAGCTATCGAGGCCTACCAGGATGCTCTCAAGATCAGAACTCTCGACGATTTCCCTATGGA
>JAQTYS010000017.1 GCA_028688175.1 Methanothrix sp.
AGGATTAAAAGACAAACCCGGTTTCAGAAGCGGACAGTATTCTCACAAGTATATAATCTTTCATCCTCGACGGCTTGATGGTAGCAATTTCGCCCAGCTTCACACCTTCGTCGAAGGTCACAGCTTTTACTGCATCTTTGTAGGCATCGTAAGGCAGCTTCACTCGCACGCCATTGAGATTGAGAGCTATGGGCAGCGGCGAATAGGAGAACTCTATATCCGGCACCTGTTCACGCACGGCATCCATGACTCGAGGCGGCGAAGTGGTGAGCGGGTCCTTGGCAATGGCAGCCCTGGTCTTATCCAGAGCTCTGCCTACCGCGTCGACGATCCGGTCTAAAGATCCAATCTCCGTAGCCTTACGGGCCCGGTGAGCCACCCGTCCGATGGAAGAGACATACTCAAAGGCATAGGGCAGGTCTTTGGACTCGATCTCCGGCCCACCCGTAACCACTACGGGAACGCTGATGTTGCGGTACAGGCTCTCCTTTTTCGTGATGCACTCCCGGAAGTTGCCGAAGATGAATACGGCGGCATCATGCTCATTTATAAGAGCGGTTTCATACTCATTGATCTGGGCGATCTCGCGACCAACGCCTCTGGCCAGGCCCAGCATATTGGTCTTGGAGCCATGGCGGCGCAGATATTCAGCTATGTCGCAAGCGGAATGAGGCAAATGATGAATGGCCAATGTCGGAGTTACTACCGCCACCTCAGTTCCGGCCAGCGGTGCTCGCACCAATTCACCCCTCAGCTCCTTGGCAAGTTGCTGCAGCGCAGCCAAATCTTCGCTGGGAACCAATATCAGAAGGATGATCTCGGTCTGCGTCACATTCTTTTGCAGGACGTAGCCACCCAGATCCTCTACAAGCTCCACTACCAAATCGTGCTTGTACAATCCTCCCGTGAACATCACAGGCTCAAGCATTTTCCATCTCCCGGATCTTTGCTTTGATCTCAGATACCATTTCCGGAGTTAAACTCTCCTCAGCAGCTATAAAAAGAAAGCTATCTTTGGTCATTATGTTGCGCCTATTGCGAAAGCCTTCCGGTGCCACTCTCACCAGAGCATCAGTCAGATCCTGCAGGAACTCCGCCTCCAGGTCGGCAACCATCAGTTCGGAAGGCGAGGTATCCGAAGCTATGATCACAATGTCCCTTGCCGGTTGCTCTACTCTCTCTCTTCCGTAGCGATCCCACAGCACCCGGAGCAGATCAGCCATATGCTCCTCATCATTGATCTTGATCTGATAGCCACCGGCAACTCGGAGCACATCCCCCACATTCTTGACGGTCAGCGGCGGAATTCCGGAGCGAAGAAGTCCGTATACTGCAAAGTACGGCTTTTTTATGTCCACATAAACATAAAGCCTGCCGATGGACCGGATGAGGCCGAGGTCCTGCAAGATGTCCATGATGAGTTCGCGATATTTCCGGGCTGCGAACTCCTCCTGGCCAGTGACGGCAATCTTGAAGACCTCCATTGGGTCCATCTCAGTCCTCCAGCAGCCCCGAAACGAGCAGTGCAGCGCCTACCGCCCCAATGTACTGGGCGTACTTGGGAACTGTCACCCTGACATGGAGAAGCTCTTCCATGGCTTTGGGAAGTCCCTCTATGAGAGAGGTTCCACCTACCATGATCACCGGCTCCTTAACCTCCACTTCCTGAAGCTGCTGCTCATAGACCTGCTCGGCTACAGAGTGGCAGGCAGCCATAGCCACATCTTCCGGTTTGCAGCCCAGGGCAAGGCTGTTGACCAGGCTTTGCGTGCCGAAGACTATGCAGTAGCTGTTCATGGCCACATTTTTATAGTCACCCTTAAGTGCCAGCTTTCCAAGTTGTGTGATGTCGACACCAAGCCGCTTTGCGGTCAGCTCCAGGAACCTTCCTGAGGCTCCGGCGCATATTCCGCCCATGGTAAAGCCGCCCGGAATGCCGTCCTGCACAGATATGGCTTTATTGTCCATGCCACCGATATCAATGACTGTTGCCGGCCCTTTTTGGGCGTCTGCCAAAAATACAGCGCCTTTGGAGTTGACGGTGATCTCCTCCTGGACAAGCTTGGCGTTGATGTGCTTGCCCACTAAAAAGCGCCCATATCCGGTCACGCCGATGGCGGCTATATCTTCTTTCGCCACACCAGCCATTTTGAGGGCACCTTGCAGCGCATCCTCGGCGCTCTTCAAGACCTCATTGGTGGGAACCCAGCCGGTGCCTATTACAACATTATCCCGCATCACCACCGACTTGGTAGTGGTGGACCCGGAGTCGATTCCCGCAGTAAGGCCCTTCTGTTTCTCTCTGGCCAAAAGGCCCCGGAACTTGACGGTGGTAACCAGTGCTTCCATCCTGGTGAGGAGCGTCTCTGCCGTCGTCCTCTCCGTGAAGGAGTAGCTTAAGACTGGAATCTTGGAGTGCTCATGAATATATTTTCTGATCTCCGATCGAATGATGGCAGCCTCGGCACAGCGAAAGCAGGTCATGACAATTACGGCATCGGCAAGATCGGGATTTTGCACGATGCGAACCGCCCGAGCCATGGCTAAGTTGAGGTCGCCAGAGGAGACGGAAACACCAAACGTATTCTCCACGTTGAGGATATCATCCAATGATACCTCCGGATAGACGATCTTTGCCCCTACCGTTTGCGCAGCGCGCTCAATCTCTTGCTGAATGCCGCTGTACTCTGAACCGCAGGATAGCTGAGCAATGCGGATCATTTTAAGCCCCCTAGAAATGCCTTGATCTTCTGCACAAATACTACCGCTTCCGGATCATTTGTGGGATAAGATAAGTCAAGCACTGGAACTCCTTTTGTCCTGATGAGCAGCCTCACCAGCTCATTAGTTCGAGAGCAGCCCGCACAGCCAGTCAGCCATCCCGGATCTTCTACTATGATCGCAGCCTCGGCCTCTTCAATGATCGGTCCGATGAGGGCCATCCGGCCACGCACGCCTGAAGGGACATCTACAGCCGCATAACGTAGTCCCTTCTTGGGCTCCTCGGGAGTGACATTCAAAGGTGGCGAATCAATCTCATTTGCCGTGACGAGCCTCCGAACGGCCTCTGGAACCACAAGCGCCTTGTGGCCCATCCTCTCCACAAGGTCGGAGAGTATCATGCTGGTGGGAGGATAAACTATAACTTTTGCCATTGATTTACCTCAGGATAAACCCTCTTTTATTATCTCTTCCAGCCTCTTGATGGCAAGAGGTTTCTTCTTTTCAGGAATGGCCGGGACCTCGCCCTCAGAGGCCAGTGCTCTGGAGATCATAGGCAGCATCTTGGACTCGGATTCGATCATATAAAAGCCGGGCCTTGCTCCGCCGCCTCTGCGACCTCGGCAGCGCCTGGGGTCGCCCGGCGGAAACCCCCGGTCTTTGATGAATATGCCGGCTGGGTCAAGAGCCCGAATCTCTTTTATGAGCGCATTTATTACATCTTCTTCGCCATTTATGACAACGCCAAAGCAGGTCTCCTTGACGGTAACTTCGTATTTCGAACCGTAGATCTTCATGGCGATATCTGATGGGAGGATATTCGACTCAGAGGATGTTATCACATATTTGGTGACCAACATCATCTCACCTCCTTAATGTAAATCGTCTCCCCTTCCGAGACATCTTTTAGCTTCTCCGGCTCCAGCACCCGGCCGATAACGTTTGTTGCCTCGAACTTCTCGCCGGACGGGCCGTATCGCTTATCATCTACGAGCTTCATTCCCACCAGGCCTATCTTCTTGGAAACCTGGTTGGAGACGGCGATCGAACCGGCAGGTACAGGTCCGGTTGGCTTGTTTTCCGGCAGCAGTTCTTTTAAGTTGACAGCTTCAATTTCCGGTCTGAAGAGCAGAGTATTCTCATAGACAAAATAGACCGGCAAGGGGCCCACAGGCCGCTCCTTAAGGCCGGTGACGTGCCGGAAATAGTCCAGGGTCTTGGGTGCCAGATCATCATAAAGCTGAACCGAGACCAACCGGGAGGCGGGGATAGAAAAGATGCGCACTTTTTTGTGCTTTAGGATCGACATTGTCTCCCCAGGATCCTGCTTAACCACTACTGCATCCTCACCTTCGTATCCTTCCACCTCGGCCTCGATCTCTCTCTCTTGCATCTCTTGCAAGGCATCTTTGAGGCTACTGCCCATGAGCATGATACGCTTCGGCAAGACCTCGACGGTTATCAACTGGCCTGGGCCTGCCAGTTTTATCATATCCATTCCGGATGTGATCCTTGCCACGGCAGAGTGGCCCGGATTCGAGGTCCTATCCTGTTTGTAGATGAATATCCTGCCCAAACCTCTTCCGCTCGTTCTTACCGTCACCAATCCTTCCAAGCGAGGCTCCCGATGCTCGAATATTATGGGAACGGTGAGCAACTGATCAGATGAAACATATGAACTGGAGATTGAATCAACCTTGAAGGTGCCGTTTCTGGTCATGGCCAGGAAGAATTCCGCGCCAACCGGTGCATTTTCGATCAGCTGTGCCCTAACTTGAGTGAATATCTCCATTCCCTCTTCGAGGGGCAAAGTCATATCAGTCGTGGCCTGTTTTGAGGTTATATCCTGCCATTCTACAATGGGCTCTATGCTCAATATTTCGTCGCCTGATTGTAGCCGATCAAGAGTATTTTTCCCGCCCACAATGTGACCCAGCACACCACCGCTCTTTGGTGTGCCGTAGGCTGCCGTATGCCTTCTCCTTATGAATATGATCTGGGTATTCTCTCTTTCAAATCCAGCTGCTCCAAGAACTACCTCCCATCGGTTATATTCCCGGGCGTCACGTTCAAAAGAGATGGTTGAGGCAAACGGCCCGAAGGCCACGCCATCAGGGGAAGCCCATCTAACAGTTGATCTTGCGATCTTTTCTATATTCTCGTGCCAGATCTTTTGCAGATCGTTATCAATTAGCTCTATTCTCAGTTTACCCTTGGTGGTGTTAAGCCAATAGGAATTGGTCTGGAGACTCTTCTCGCCTCGACCTCTGACAATTCCTATTATTGCGCCATTCGCAGGAATGGCGCTGGCTTTGCCCAGGGCATCGGAAAGTAGCGCCCCAGGCAATAGCTCGATCTCTCTGCCATCAACGAATACCTTCAAATTAACTCCCCAGCATCTCCTTCTCTTCCTCTTGCGTGATCTTGGCTAAGACCTCGCTGGGAAGACCGGTGAAAATCGCCTGCCCGTCGCGCATAAGCATGGCCCGATCGCAGATATTTTTCACGAAGTCCATGTCGTGGCTGACAATGACAAATGTCTCTCCCAGCTCCTGACGAGCATTGAGGATGGACCTTGTTACCTCGATCTTGGTAATGGCATCCATAGTGCCCGTGGGCTCATCCAGGATCACTATTCTCGGCTCTTTTATTAATACCTGTGCCATGGCCACGCGATGTCTCTCTCCCTCAGAGAGCTCATCCGGCATCTTGGACAATACTGCTTCTGCCTGCTCCTCTGTGAATCCCACCGTCTCCAGGGTATGAATGGCTTTTCTCTCCGCCAGCTCGAAGGGCAGGGAGAGGCCAATGGCCTCAGTCAGGTTTTCTATGACACTTCGGGAGGGGTAAAGTGTATACTCTTGATGAAGAATGCCGATGTATTTAGTGGCTCGCCCGCGACCGTTGGATCCGAGTACTGCCATGTCCACCCAGTCGTCTCCTACCCTCACAAAGATGCTGCCATCGGTAGGTGTGATAATTCCGCTAATCATCTTGGAAAGAGTGGTCTTGCCGCCGCCGGAAACGCCAACCAGGCCGAAGATTTCGCCCTCTTTCACTTCCAGGCTGACTCTGTCTACGGCTTTCACCACGCCCCGGTCAATGCTGATATATCTCTTGGCCAGGTTTCCGGCTTTGATTATGGGCTCACCCATTTCCACTTCTTCTCGCTTGCCGAGTGTTCCGGCCATGGCCAGGAACATAGCTGCGATGTCCTTGGGTTTGCCTTCTGCTTTGATCTCTCCGCCGTCCAGCAAAATGGCTCTATCGGTCAGCTCGACCATGACATCTTCCCAGTGGCTGGTGATGATCAGGGTCATATTGAAGTCACGGACGGCACGCTTGATGGATTCATGCACAACTTTAGCCGTTGACGGATCGAGTGTTCCCGTCGGCTCGTCGGCCAGCAGGACCATGGGCGACTTGGCAAGCTGGCGGGCCAGGACGACGCGCTGCTTTTCTCCCCCGGACAGCTCTCTGGCCACATGCATCAGCCTGTGAGAGAGATTTACCTCATCCAGAAGATCGGCAGCACGGTGAACGCTCATGGATTCTCCTCTCTCTTCAACGGCCCGCATGACATTAGTTATCACACGCTCATCGCCGTAAAGGGCAAAGGTTCTCTGCAACATGATGGCGATTCGGTTTACAATGTCTCGCCGAAGCGGATGGTTTATGTCCAAACTCACAAAATCAGCATCGATTGGTTTCAGGACTCCGCCGCATTTGCATTTTTCTCCGGCACGGCCAGGCAGCTCTACGTGACGGCATTTCTCGCATCTGGCCACATGAAATATCACGCTTCCGCTCATGCCGGGAAATGACTCCACACCGCGCAAGACATGCATCAGTACGCTCTTGCCGCAGCCGCTCCTGCCTAAGATTCCTACCGATTCGCCCTCACCTATAACCAGGTTTATATTGCGGAGAGCTACAACATCACCGAATCGAACTGTCAGATCCCGTATCTCGATAAAAGGTGCCAAATCTATCATGCCCCATAATTCTCACTGCAATGTAAGGTTGATCCGCTAGCAATCCTGGCATAATGCTACTTAAGTTTATCCGAAGCTTTGAATGCGTCTTGCCGATAACGATTGTTAAAGAAATCTCAATGAAAAAGATCGGGACGGTATAACTTCTGCATGAATCTTCTTTGTATTTCTATCTACTAACCGATAGTGAACGTAGATTATAAGATCAATGACACAACTATAATGCTCTATTGAAGGTACTATCAATGGAAACCCTGCAAGCAATAAAGACCCGCCGAAGCATACGCAAGTTCTTGGATAAGCCGGTCACCCGGGAGATGTTGAAAAATCTCCTGGAGGCGGCCATGTTTGCGCCTTCCGCCGGAAACGAACAGCCCTGGCAGTTCATAGTATTGGATGAACGCGAGATTCTTGATAAGGTGCCCGGTATTTGTGCCACGGCTTCCATGTGCCGGCAGTCACCTCTAGCTATCTTGATTTGTGGTGACTCTTCACTGGAGAAGTACCCCAATTTCTGGATACAGGACTGCTCAGCCGCGACAGAGAATCTATTGCTGGCTGCCCATGCCCAGGGGCTGGGGGCGGTTTGGGCAGGAATATATCCCATGAATGACAGGGTAGTGGCTTTTCGCAAGCTTCTGGGTCTGCCTGAGGAGATAACTCCCTTTGCCCTGGTAGCCCTGGGATATCCTAATGAGCCTCCTGCTGCGCCCAAGAGATACAGGGAAGAAAGGGTGCATTTCAACGGATGGTAAGAAAGAGCGGATGAGGGGATTGTCAGATTAACCCCTTATTTGCTGCTCTTCTTCTTTAAGCCTTAGAAATGCTTTCTTTCTTCTGCTATAGGTAACAAAGGTAATTACGGCTGCAATCGCGATGGACCCGAATAATGCCGCCAGGGAGATCAGGATCGATGAGATAAGGCCCTCAACCATTCCTTTCCCAATAGCCAGTATCACTTGAGGCCCATTTTTTTCTGAATACGAGGCGTTAACCTGATAGTTGCCGGCGCGTTCAATCTTAAATGCCATTATGGATCGACCGCTTCGTCCTCCCAGGCTGTAGGTGAAATCGCTTTTTACCGGATAGGTAGCCAAATATTGGCCGGTGGCTTTTTCCTGCACATGTACCTCCAGACCCGATATTGGTTCAAGCGTACTGTAGAACTTGCCCCCAAAGTAGCTGTTGTTCTCATAGAAGACTGTGTATTCGCCCGGCTCTCTGAGAAACAGGTCCGTGCCACCCGGCGCTAACATCTGCAATAGGCCGCTTTGTGCATTGCTTATGCCGTCGTAGATTGAGCCGGCAAATGCCGCAAATCCTATGATTATTATCAGCACAGCCAGACCATAATACCAAATGCCTGGTTGAACATTATTGCTATTCATTGTAGCACCCATTTTTCAATGTAAGCCTGTACATCGAATTTTCTTCTTGCGCCATTGAAGTTCATATATCTCACCTTGCCAAAGATCGCCCTTTCCTTCCAGGCTCGATCATGAAGGCCTCCCAGGCTCCAGGCAATTCCCGTATATCCGCTGGGATCTCTGCCGTCCAGTTCATACCGGTCGTTCAGGTAGATCGCTGCGGTTTGGGCAGCCGCGGGCGACGCCGTCCACTCCAAAATTTTTTTGGCCCAGTACATCCTCATGTAGCCATGCATCTTTCCGGTTCTAACCATCTCCTGCTGAGCTGCATTCCACAGATCGTCATGGGTATTGGCCTTTTCCAGTTCCGAAATAGTGTACAGATATTCTCTTCTATCTTTTTCATGCTCTCCTAGGCTCGTTCTTGCCCAAGCTGGAAAGCCCTGCGTATCATCATAGTGCTGATTATAATAGCAGTAATTATCGGATAATTCTCTTCTCACAATCAGCTCCTCTAAAAATGCGTCTGCGTCCTTGCGGCTTCTTAACACTTGCAGGGCGATACGTTGAGCTGATATCTGGCCGAAGTGCAGATAAGGAGAAAGGCCGGACTGACCATCAATATTTGGATCATTTCTATCCCTTTCATAATCGTCCAGCTTAAGTTCCAGGAAACTGTCCAGTTGCTTCATGGCCGCTGCCTCTCCCGGCACAATCCATTTTGCTTCCGGCATTGCGTCAGCTTTTAAGCCTCTTTCCGCCTCTTGCCAGTCCATTTCAATGACCCCATTTATCAGAGGATAATTTTGTGCACCCTCTTTTTGCGCTTTCTTTGGCAAAGTCGGGAATTCATCGAGAAACTCATAGAGATGGCGGTGCACTTTAGGGCGGAAGCTGCGGGCAGACCATTCCTGTTTTGGGGAGGCAAGCCAGCAGGGAATGATGTTGTGGGCATCCACTTCATAAAACGGAATTTCATTTTTGCCTGCAAGCATGCTCCTCCATTCCCGGCTCTGCCGGATAGGAGAAAAATCGCATACTAATGCACCAGCATCCATTTCCCCAAGCAGACGAGATACCTCGTTGACGGGATCACCCCGCAGGAAGAAAAAGGGAATATTTTGAGCTTTCAGGTTATTTTCCACCTCCTTTAGCCCTCGCAGCATAAAGATATACTGCCTTCTGCTCGCACCTAAGAACTGGGGAAAGAGGCAAAAGGCCACAGCCAGATAGGTATTGTACTTTTTGGCCAGCTCTCCCGCATAAAGCAGAGCCCAGTTGTCGCCGACACGCTGGTCGCGGCTCATCCAGTAGACCACAGGGCCTTTGGCTTGGCTTTCTTTCTTCAAGGCTCTTACCCTTCTGGGATTGACGGGCATGACTGTTATTACTCTTCTTATTACTATTTATAGAACTATTACTTGATGTTGCCAAAAAGTAGAATGGATGATGATTTAACAACAATACAATTCTCATCTGTTATGGTGGAGATTAAATGCGAAATTCTCATGAGAAAGAAGGCTAAGATACTTAGCATAAGTTGAGTCTGATGATGATCTGGTGTATCCAGTGGCATAAAAATATCTTCCGAAAGACGTATAAGGCAGTGAGGAGAGCAGAAGTGGAAGTCTCAAACAGGTCGTCTCAATGAAATACGATATCTTATGGCGCTATGATGTTGATTCTCAGAAACAGATCATTGATTCCTACATCTCACCAGTCGCGGACAAAATGCTGTGCTTGCCAGAAGATACCATCAAAAACAGCTTCCAAATATATTTTTCATATATACATCCTGATGACTTGCAAGACGTGCAGGAGATGCTTTCCGAAAGCATGCAAATGCCTGCAACTGAGAAAATCGCAGAATACCGATTGCGAAAAGCTGATGGAACTATGCTCTGGGTTCGTTCCAGGAGTCATGCCAATTGGCTGCCCGATGGTCGGATAAATATTTTTGGCTCTACCATTGAGATCGATGACTGCAAGCAAGTAGAAGAAGAACTCAATGAACCAAAGCTGCAATTGGCTAATATCCTCGATTTTCTGCCGGATGCCACATTTGCCATAAGTCAGGACGGAAAGGTTCTCGCCTGGAATCATGCTATTGAGACTATGACCGGTGTGCCAAAGGATGAGATAGTGGGCAAGAGCGATTATGCCTATGCAGTACCATTCCTTGGCGAAGCCAGGCCGATTCTCATAGATATGATCTTCCACAAACTGCCGAAATTTGAAGAGAAGTATATCAATCTCACGAGAAAAGGAAATAAAGTGACTGCCGAGGCATTTGCACCCCAGCTCAACCAGGGCAAAGGTGCCTATCTCTGGGGTATTGTCTCTCCTCTTTATGATAGTAATGGCAATATTGTGGGTGCAATCCAATCTATTCGTGATATATCCGAGCAAAAATGGGTGGAGGCAGCGTTGCAGGGAAGCGAGAAGCGCCTTATGCGAGCCGAGGAAATAGCCGGTTTTGGTTACTGGGAACTCTCCATAGACGAGATGATGATGCGCGCCTCAAAGGGAGCTAAGTGCATCTATGGAATGGAAGGCGATATGTGGCCGCTTGCAGATATGCAAAAGATTCCCCTACCTGAGTTTCGCCCTCTCATCGACAGAGAACTTTCCCGATTGGTTCTGAATGGAAAGCCTTATAATATGGAATATAAAATTAAACGACCATCCGACGGACAGATCCTTTATATTCATTCACTGGCTGAATATGATCCTGCAAAGAGAATGATATTTGGCGTTATAAATGATATAACGCAGCGCAAGAAGGCAGAGGAAGCATTGCGGGAGAGCGAACTGAGGCTAAGGACTATTTTCGAGACATCCTCTGCAGGAATCATCATCGTTGATCCTAAAGGGCGAATTATTCAGGCCAACCAGAGGTTGGCAGAGCTTTTTGCCTGCCCGATGCAGACATTGATAGGAGCGACGTATCCCTCCTTTGTTCATCCGGATGAACGCTCCGAGGGAACAGATAACATGCAAGCATTGATGGAAAATAGAATCGGTACGATCTATAAACAGCGACATTATATTCGCCGGGATGGCAGCGATTTTTGTGGATTTCTAAGTGGTAGGCGGATGGTGGGATCAAATGGAGAGTTCATTGGCCTGCTGGGCATCATTTTGGATGTGACCGATCGCAGACAGGCTGAGTTGGCATTAATAGCATCAGAGCAAGAGAAGGCGGCCATCCTAAATAGCTTGGGGCATATTTCTGTGGAGTTCCTTGACAGCAGCATGCGTATCATCTGGGTGAATGAGGCTGTGCAAACCTCTCTAGGATTGTCGATGAATGAACTGAAGGGCAACTATTGCTATGAGATTCTGCAAGGCTCCAAGCAGCCGTGTCCCGGATGCACGGCATTGAAGGCGGCAAAAACAGGACACTCCCAGGAAGGAGAGGTCATAACCCCGGACGGCAGGACCTGGCTGTCAAGAAGTTCTATTGTTAAGGATGCAAACGGGTCAGTACAGGGGATAGTTCATGTGGCTATGAATATCACCGAGCGCAAGCGGGCTCTTGAACAGATTAGGTCGAACCTTGAGGAGATAAAGAGATCCAAGATCCAGATTCAACAATCAAATTCATTGCTCCAGGCTATTATGGCAAGCCCCTTTAATATCGTTGTTTTCGCATTGGACAGAGAGTATCGATATCTGGCATTCAATCAAAATCATAAAGACACTATGCTGGCCATTTGGGGGGTTGACATTGAAATTGGGGCTAATATGCTCGATTATATTACAGATGCTGCTGACCGCAATAAGGCAAAGCGCAACTTTGACCGAGCACTGGCTGGTGAGCACTTGGTTATTGTTGAGGCATTTGGAGACAACAAATTGCAGCGTCGCTATTATGAGGACCACTACAGCCCCATCAAAGGAGAAGACGAATCCTTCACCGGACTGACCGTATTCCTCTTCGACATCACTGAGCGCAGGCGCATGGAGGAAGAACTAAGCCAAACCAATCACGATCTGGAAATTGCCATTGAGCAGTCTAATGAATTGGCCAAACAAGCTGGCCTAGCCAATGCTGCCAAGAGCGAATTTTTAGCTAACATGAGCCATGAGATCCGCACGCCATTAAACGGCATTATCAGCATGACCGGACTGCTGTTGGATATGGAATTGAATGCCGAGCAACACGAATATGCTCAAATTGCCCATATCAGTGGCGAGATGCTTCTCTCTCTCATCAACGATATCCTTGATTTCTCAAAAATTGAAGCTCGAAAACTGGAAATGGAACTGCTGGACATCGATATTCGTGCATTGGTTAACGAAACTGCAAATCTTCTGGCCTTTAACGTCCGGGAGAAAGGGCTGGTGCTGCGCTGCCATGTGGAGCCGCAGGTTCCAGCAATATTGCAGGGAGACCCGGTGAGGTTGCGCCAGATTCTTGTTAACCTGGGCAGCAATGCTGTAAAGTTCACTGATAAGGGTGAGATAGTGATCCGCGCCTGCCTGGAGAGGGAAGACGAAAAAAGCGTTACAATTCGTTTCTCAGTTATTGATACTGGAATTGGCATCCCGGAAGATCGGCAAGATATTCTCTTCTCACCTTTTTCCCAGGTGGATGGTTCGACAACGCGCAGGTATGGCGGAACTGGCCTTGGTCTGGCAATTTCCAAACAACTGGCAAAATTAATGGGTGGAGAGATCGGCATGGAAAGCAAGGTGGGCGTAGGCTCTACCTTCTGGTTCACTGCAGTGTTTGGAAAGCAGATAAATAGGCCGATATCAGACGATGATAAGCCTATGATTATTGATGGAACAGGAGCGCCAGATCGCATCGCGACAAGACACACAATTACCCAATCATTCAAACGAAAAATACGCATACTGGTGGCGGAAGATAATCCTGTAAACCAGAAAGTAGCCCAGGTGTTGCTTGGCAAGATGGGGCTGCAATCGGATGTTGTGGCCAATGGCAGGGAGGCCGTCAATGCGCTGCAGACCACTCCCTATGACCTGGTATTAATGGACTGCCAAATGCCTGAGATGGACGGTTACGAGGCCACGAGCAGAATCCGACAGCTTGGATCAAAGGCACTCAATCCACATATTCCCATCATTGCCATGACAGCGCTCGCTATGCATGGAGATCGTGAGAAGTGTATTCAGGCTGGCATGAACGATTTTATTGCCAAGCCGGTCTTGAGAAGAGAATTGGTCGGGATGCTGACCAGATGGCTGCCAATAACGGTTGAGCGATAGACGACAGATTGAAAAGGCATAGATATATCAATCTGAAATATCCATCGATGATCATGGGCAATGACGTCACTGACCGCATATTAGCCGAGGAGGCTTTGCGAAAAGCCCAGCAAGCTATACAAGATCGCCAGATCTTGTACGAGCAGGTCATCTCAATGATCTCCGATGTTGTCTGGCGCTATGATGTCAATGCCAAGAGAAAGTACATTAGCTCCTATATATCTCCGGTTGCGGACAGGATGCTGGGTTTGCCGGATGGCACCATCGCAGACAGTTTCGAAAAATATTTTTCTTATGTATATCCTGATGACTTACCGGCATTTAAGAATTTCTTTTTCGAAACGATACGCAATCGTGGAAAAGATAAAACGGCAGAGTACCGCATGCTAAAGGCTGACGGCACAATGCTTTGGGTTCTCTCTAAGTTTTCAGCTTATTCCCAGCCAGACGGCCGAATAACAGCTTTTGGCACAACAAGTGATATCACGGATGGCAAGCAAGCGGAAAAAGCGCTGCATGCATCACACCTGATCATTGAAGAGATAATCAATGCGATACCCGTGCGGGTGTTCTGGAAGGATAGAAATCTCAATTACCTGGGCTGTAATGCGATATTCGCACACGATGCGGGCTATACCGATTCGAAAGATATGGTTGGCAAAGATGATTACCAGATGGGATGGCGTGACCAGGCGGAATTATATCGCGGCGATGACCGTCAGGTTATCGAGAGCGGACGCGCTAAGTTGCTTATCGAAGAACCTCAGACAACTCCTGAAGGAAACACCATAATTCTTCTTACGAGCAAGATACCGTTGCGAAGTTTTGAGGGAGATATCATTGGCGTGCTCGGAACGTATATGGACATTACCGAAAGAAAGCGCGCTGAAGAGGAGGTGCGTGAGGCAGAAAAGCGCTACAGGGCCTTCTTCAATACATCAATAGACTGCGTCTTTATCACATCAGTTGATGGTCACTGGATTGACTTGAATGATGCCGCGGTCTCGATTTTCGGCTATGAAAGCAGAGAAGACCTGCTGAAAACCGATATAAAAGATCTGTATGTGAATAGGGATGATAGGGCAAGGCATCTTCAGGTTATCAACGAAAAAGGGTATACAAAGGAGTATCCGGTCGCCCTGCGGAAAAAGGATGGCATGATCATTGACACCCTTATAACGTCTGTTGCTAAAAAAGATTGCACAGGGCGGATTATCGGTTATCAGGGAACCATTCGAGATATCACCAAGCACAAGCAGGCCGATTTGAGTCGAGAACGTTCATTGGTACGTCAAAAGCAGTTGAACCTGCTTCAGCAGACTCTGCTAAGCCCGGGCAATTTGCAGCAGAAGCTCAAAAAGATCACTGATGGCGTGGTGGACATCTTCGGGGCTGACTTTTGTCGCATCTGGATCACCGGTCCAGGAGATCTATGCGACGTTGGGTGCATTCACGCAGCTACTACCACTGGACCGCACATCTGTTTTCATAGAGATCGATGTCTGCGGCTTCTTGCCAGCTCGGGACGCTATACCCACACGGACGGAGAGGTTCACAGACGAGTTCCTTTTGGTTGCTACAAGATTGGGCACATCGCATCAGAGAGAGAACAGAGATTCCTCACCAATGATGTGCAAAGAGACACTCGTATTCACAATCGCGAATGGGCCAAGGAGATCGGCCTCGTCTCATTTGCCGGCTACCAGCTACGCCTGCCAGATGGTGATGTCCTGGGTGTCATGGCACTTTTCAGCAAGAAACCGATCACTTGCGAGGAAGATGCCCAGTTCAACATCCTGAGCAATACGGTCACTCAGGTCATTCTGACCGCCCGGGCGGATGAGGAGCTTCTCGAGACTCTCAACGAAGCGACCAGACTTAACAAGTACCTCAATGAACAGACCCTCCGGGCCAATGAATTGGCCGATCTGGCCAGAAAGGCCAGTGCTGCCAAGAGCGAATTCTTGGCTAACATGAGCCATGAGATCCGCACTCCTTTAAACGGCATCATCGGCATGATCGGATTATTGCAGGATATGAATTTGAATGCCGAGCAGCTTGAATACGCAAGAATCGCCGGTATCAGCGGCGAAATCCTTTTGTCTCTCATCAACGACATCTTAGATTTCTCCAAGATCGAAGCCCATAAATTGGAGCTGGAGAGGCTGGATTATGATCTGCGCTCAGTGCTTGACAATACCACAAACCTACTGGCCATCGGGGCTCATGAGAAAGATCTGGAGCTGGTCTGCATTGTAGAGCCCTCTGTGCCTTCTTTGCTGAGAGGCGATCCAGGAAGACTGCGTCAGATTCTAATCAATCTGGGCAGCAATGCCGTGAAGTTCACTGACCATGGCAAGATAGTAATTCGGGTCAGCCTGGAGAGCGAAGACGAAAGAAAAGCCACAATTCGTTTCTCTATCAGCGATAGCGGTATTGGCATTCCGGCAGATCGGCAAGATATTCTCTTCTCACCTTTTTCCCAGGTGGATGGCTCGACCACACGTAAATACGGCGGAACTGGCCTCGGTCTGGCTATATCCCGGCAGCTCGTCGAGCTGATGGGGGGTGTGATCGGTGTGCATAGTGTGGTTGGCAAGGGCTCTACATTCTGGTTTACTGCAATTTTCCAGAAACAGCCGGCAAGGATCGAATCTGCAAAAGATATTGCGGAGATTGAGAATAAAAGAGCAATGCACCAGAACGATGATCCTGGATTTGCTCAATCGTTCAAACGCAAAATACGCATCCTGGTAGCGGAAGATAATCATGTGAACCAGAAGGTGGCGCAGGCGTTGCTGCGAAAGATGGGGATGCAATCGGATGTCGTGGCCAATGGTCTGGAGGCTGTTAATGCGCTGCAGACCATTTCCTATGACCTGGTGCTGATGGATTGCCAGATGCCTGAGATGGATGGTTACGAGGCCACGAGCAAAATACGCCAGCCAGGATCAAAGGCGCTCAATCCATGCATTCCCATCATTGCCATGACAGCTCTCGCAATGCTTGGAGATCGTGAGAAGTGCATTCAAGCTGGAATGAACGATTTCATTGCCAAGCCGGTCTTGCAAAAAGATCTGACAAAAATGCTTGGCAGGTGGCTGGCAACAACAGCAGATGGAAAGTCGCTGCGATCTCTTGATATTCCTTGATCTGGAATGCTTGATCAACCTTCGCGTATCTGATTTAGAATAGAACGATTCAGCTTTCCAGTGGAGCGCTCAATGAAATTAAACAATATTTAAAATCCCGTCTCGCGCAGGTCTATCTCCTAGAAGGAAGGTGCGCGAAGCCGGTAACCAGCAAGTGGAAGCGATGTGTACTGGAAAATCTGAATAATAATGGAAAATGATATGAATGGAGAAGCAAATCACAGCGCATGCAATATTCCGAGGGCAGTCTGGGCCGCGTCTTCGTCTTGAGGATGGACCATGGAGAAGATCTCATAGAATCGCTGCAAAAGTTTCTAAAGGAGAAAAAGATCGAGTCTTGCACCGCCCTTTTCCTGGGAGCATTGCGTGATGGCCGGGCAGTGACGGGTCCGAAGCTGCCGGTAGTGCCTCCTACGCCTAATTTTGAAGCCTACGAGAGCGCCTGGGAGGTATTCGGCATGGCCACAATTTATCCATCAATTGAGGGGCCGAAGCTGCATATCCACAGCGCAATGGGACGAGGTCGGCAGTCTCTCTTAGGATGCATTCGAGATAAGGCTCTGGTCTACCTGATTGTGGAAGCTGTTTTATTCGAGATCTGCGGCCTTGCTGCAGAAAGAGCCTGGGATGAAAATATGCAGCTATATCTGCTATCTCTGAAGAACCGGCTTTAGGATTGGCGGTGGGCGCTGGGGCAGAGAATCCCTGCTTCACCACAAAAACAATGATGATCCCGCAGTACCGCGCATGGCAAGGATCCATCTGAGGATACTTTCATATTTTTGATATTGTATCATTTTTGTCTAATTTAGTACATTAACGAACCAGAGGAATTTATTTGTGAGTATGTGTATAGTTCATAGGTACTGATCTGTACACATGTGTACACTTTAAGTGTCTATTAATACTAGCAAATATTCTTTAGTGAACAGGAGAATTGAATGAGACTTAGAGTAGTTAGTTCAAAAAATGAGATAACAAATCTCAATCCCAATGAGAAGATGGTTCATCTGGCTTTTCGCGCCAGCAATGTAGACTTCCTCAGCTTGATGCAGAGATGCCCCAGGCTGCGAATGATTCAGGTACCCCCATCTTATCACAAGACCATGTCCAACGCCATCCAGGTATTCCTGGATATGCAGGGCATTGAGCTATTGGAAGGAGATGTTTGGGGACACAGAAAAGACCTGGACGAGTACTTCACCGTGGAAGATGCTACATTAGAGGAGATTAGCTCCCTGGTTGCCAGCGGCACAGCCATGGAGGATCTGGCCAGCCAGATCCAGAAGAAAGCCAGACTCGGCCCGGACCTCATCAAGTACATCGCAAAGAGCAAGATCACCGCATAAAATAGAGCATCCAGGGCCGAGAGAGAATTCTCCGGCTCTTCTCTTTTATTTAGCTATATCAAATGCATTTTTTTGAAGAGATAGAAACATTTATATGCTCATGACTCATTTAACACAAACACTTATCTAATTTATTAAATAAAATTTGGTGGTGAATGATTTTGGGAAGCGCATTTATTCCATCATTAAAAAGAACTTTTTATATAATGATATTGATTTATTTAATAGTAGGATTGCAGATGCCCGGCTTGATGGCAGTCGACACTTCAAACAACGATACTCTAGCCTTTGATCCTGGCAACATGAATACATCAATTCATCCCGGAGACGACTTCTATCGATATGTCAACGGCAGGTGGATCGAGAAGAATCCCATTCCATCGGATAAAACCGATTATAACGAATTTGTGATTGTGGGTGACAGAACAGACGAGCAGGTTCGAAGGCTGGTAGAGCAGGCCTCCAATAACACATCTGCCCAGAAGAGCAGCCTGGAATGGAAGATAGGCCGGCTCTACAGCATAGGAATGGATGCCAATTCAATAAACCTACAGGGAACCGGACCGCTGCAGGGAGAACTGGACCAGATCGACAATATTACCACTGCTGCTGATGTTCAAAAGGTCTCCACAAGGTTGCTTTCTTATTACATTATCGACCCATTATTCTCATTCTATGCTTCTCCCGACAGCAAGAACAGCAAAGTGATGATAGCTACCATTTATCAATCCGGCCTGGGCTTGCCAGACAGAGATTATTACCTGCGAAGGGATAACGAATCGGCCAAGACGCGCGAAGATTATCTAAAGTTCGTCACCAATATGTCTATCTTGCTGGGAGAATCTTCCTCGAACGCCTCCAGAGATGCTCAAGCTATCATGAGAATGGAGACCAGATTGGCCAATGCATCTTTCACAAATATTGAGAATCGAGATGCAGTCAAGACCTATCATCGCATGAACCTCTCAGAGCTGCAGGAACTGGCACCGGAAATCAACTGGACCGGATTGCTCCAGGATGTGGGCTATCCTGATATTGAGGTGATCAATGTCAACCAGCCGACTTTCATAAAAGCACTGGGAAAGATGATCGAGACGGAGAGCGTAGACGACTGGAAGACCTTCCTGCGCTGGAAGCTGATATCAGCAACATCTCCATATCTCTCCTCCGAATTTGAGAATGAATCCTTTGAATTCTACGGCCATAAGTTGAACGGCCAGGAGGAGATGAAGCCTCGCTGGAAGAGGGTCCTTGGGACAGAGAACCAATTACTGGGCGAGAGCATCGGCCAGCTTTACATTCAGCAATATTTTGATCCTCAATCCAAGGCCAAGATGAAGGAAATGGTGACGAACCTGAAAGCTGCATTTCGCGAAAGGCTCGTGAATCTCTCCTGGATGGAGAATGCAACTAAAGTCAAGGCTCTTGATAAACTGGGGGCCATGGATGTTCAGGTCGGCTATCCGGATGAATGGCAGGATTTCTCTCGCCTGGAGATATCGAACGATTCTTACGTGATGAACGTGCTAGAAGCCGGCAAGTTCCAATTCGAACACGGATATTCAGGGCTGGACAAGGCAGGAAAGCTCGTGAACCGCAAAACCTGGTTTGCGCCTCCTCAAGAGGTAAACGCCTACGCTTACTTCGAGATGAATGCCATATTCTTCCCGGCAGGGATTTTACAGCCGCCTTTCTTCAACGCCCTGGCAGATGATGCCATCAACTATGGAGCTATCGGCGCCGTCATCGGACACGAGATGACTCATG
>JAQTYS010000226.1 GCA_028688175.1 Methanothrix sp.
TGGCAAGCCGCTGCAGGGCCTAAATGAGCTGGAGTATATCAAAGGGCAGATCTATGCCAATGTCTGGCCTACAAATTGGATTGCGATAATATCTCCTGAGAGCGGCGAGGTGAAGGGCAAAATAAATTTGCAGGGGATCTTGCAGGAGAGCGATCTTCAGGGCAGCAGAGTAGATGTTCTAAACGGCATTGCATATGACGCATCTGGAGATAGGCTCTTTGTGACAGGAAAGCTATGGCCCAAGCTCTTCGAGATCAAGGTGGTTCCCAAGGGAGGCCTGAGTTGAGAGACAGCTCTAAAATCAGCATACTTAGTTAAATTCTAAAAATATATTATTAATAAATTTATTCTTCTCCCTCGTACTTGAAGGAGAGCCTTACCTTGGCCCTGTACTCCGCGATCTTTCCGTTCTCCAGGCGGACATCCAGCTCCTTGACTTCGGCAATGCGAAGATCCCTCAGGCTTTTAGTGGCCCGGTCAACAACGGTCTTGACTGCCTCTTCCCAGCTTGTCTTGGAAGTTCCAACCAGTTCTATTATCTTGTATACATCTCCGTCTGCCATTAGTCCATCACTCCTAAAATTCCAAAATATAGTTAGGCGTTTCTCATTGATATATTTTCCGAAAGGAGGTATGCGGTAGCTGTTAAGCAAAAACCTGAAATAATATCCGGCCACGCATGAACCAGCAACAAGGCCGGCAGCAAGTAGATAGCGGACCCTTGAGCAGGAGTAATGCAGATATGCCGAAAATGAATGTGCCTGGAGACGAGTCAGTGGGAATCGACGATTTATCAGTTTATGTGCCTGGGCTTTTTCTTCCCCTGGCAGGAGAGTTCTCCACCAACCGAGGCATTGATCCCGGCAAATTGGTCAAGGGAATCGGCATCGAACGCATGGCCGTTCCCGATGCGCATGAGGATGCGGCCAGCATGGCGGCCATGTCTCTTTTGGATCTCATGCGGCGAACCAATCTCCATCCGCAAGATATCGGCAAGATCTATGTGGGAACGGAGTCGGCTCCGGATGAAGCCAAGGCCCTGGGAACCTACGTCATCGGCATGCTGGAGCAGATCTACGGCAAGGGCTCTTTTCAGGAGTGCAGCACCGTCGAGTTCAAGGCGGCCTGTATCGGCACAACCTTTGCTCTGGAGAGCCTCAGCTACTGGGTGGCAGCGGAAGAGGAAGGCAAGGTGGGCATCGTCATTGCCTCGGATGTGGCCAAGTACCCGCTTGCCTCTGCCGGCGAGTACACCCAGGGAGCGGGAAGCATTGCCCTGCTGGTAAAGAAGAATCCCCGTCTGCTGGCCCTGGAGCAGATCTATGGCTCCTTCACCAGGGATGAGAACGACTTCTTCCGGCCCATGGGCTGCACTACCGCGATCGTAAATGGAAAGCACAGCAACCAGTGCTATCTGGATGCCATGCGGGGAGCCTTCGATTCATATGCCGCCAAATCCAGGCGCCTGGAGGTCATAACTCCCGAAAAAGGCGAGTGCGTCACCGATTTTGTGGATCATCTTCTCTTTCATATTCCCTATCCCAGAATGGTCGAGTACGCTTCTGCTGCCATTCTGAGGCATGACTGGAAAGAGAGCCGCAGATCCGGCGAGATCGAGCGGGAGCTGGGACGAGAGCCCGCCGCCCAGGATTATGATGATATCGAGAAATATCGGGCGGCAGAGGCGGACTATGCCCGGCGCTTTGCAAAGTCGGAGCAATTCCTGCAAGCCTATCGGGCCAAGGTCAAGGATACAGCCACGCTCTCTCGCCAGATAGGAAACATCTACACCGGATCGATCTACCTGGGCCTGGCCAGCCTGCTGGAGCTGCAGAAGATTCATGCCAAAGAGAGAGTGTGCTTCGGAGCCTACGGTAGCGGCTGCTCGGCACTATTCTTCTCAGCCATTGCCCAGCCGCAGGCCGAATCTGTGCCCTTGAGGGGTCTCTTGCAGAGGCTGGAGGAGAGAAAGCAGATTTCTTTGCAGGATTATGAACTGCTCCACGAAGGAAAGAAGAAAGAGAGCGTGCTGCCGCCCAAGGGTGAGTTTGCTCTGATGGGAATTGATCATCAGGGATACCGGCATTATGAATATGTAGAGTAATATTATCATAATTGAAACAATTTCTTATTTAAAAAAGGTAAATGGCGTAATGTCGCCAAGGGCCTTTACTCTTAATTTTGTAGCAGCTCACCTCTCTTGAGGACCACATTCAGCGCAGTGAAGGGCTCGCCCTGGAAGACTATTTGCTTTGTGTCTTTTCCATGCTCTCGCAGATAGTCAGTAACATTCATCCAGCGAATCTTGCCGTCGGAGGTGCGAATGACCAGCATCACAGGATAAGCCTGATTGAGCCAGTACTCTGCATGGCGAGGCTTCTTTATGGTGAAAACCTCCACATCGTCGCGTTTTCTCTGGTAAAGGTAACAATCTCCTGATTTGAGCTGCAGGTAGAGGCGCTGGCCGCTGGCCTGGCCTTTGTCGTCCTTGAATTCGATCTCGCCATCTATGCCCCAGTCGGCCCAGGTCACGGGACGGAAGATCTGCCCGGCTTCGGCTGCGATGGCAATGGCGTGCCCCACTAAAATCAGCTCACGGCTCTCATTATCCAGGTTGATGCCGGCCAGCTCGTCCATCTTTCGCACCTTTTGCAGAAACTCGCTGGAAGCGAACTTCTCCTCTATCAGGTCCAGTAGAGGGACGCGCTTCTCACACAGAGGGCAGATGATGTCTTTGAGACCTTTTGCCAGTCGTTTTTGCACAGCCAGGCGATTTTCCAAGGGCTCGTCGCAGTGCGGGCAGACATAGGTTCTGATCCTCGTGACTTCTTCTCGCGGCTGCGCGCGCGCCAGCAGGTGCTCGTGCACGTACTTGATGAAGGTGACCTTGGTATCGTCCGGAACTCCTACCTCGAAGTAGACCACGATCTCAGCCTTACCCTCAGACTTCTTGCTCATGGCCAGGCCCACTCGCTTGTCTGAGGGTGTCTTGAAATCCACGGCATCCTTCCAGAGCTGCTCACATCTAAATCCGTCAGAGTAGCTCAGGCGGACGACGAGCGTGGAGTAGATCTCCTCCAAAGGCCCGGAAAAACCGTAAGTAACGAAGACATTGGGGTGCTCGGGCAGGTCTGGATTGTCGCGACTGAAATATGAGGGAAAGACCAGCATGGTTCCCTGAGGCGTTTCCTGGCGAAGGCATAGGGCGCGGTCCAGGAAGGTCTGCACAATGGCCCGCAGGAGGATCTTTTCGTCTGTCTCGGACAGGCGCTCCATGTCCTTGTAGTCCAGCCTCCCGTCCAGAACCTGCTGCTCCAGCACCACTCCCATCTCATCGGCATGCTCGCGGGCCATGCGCACCACCACCGAAGCGTAGCGGTTGAGCCAGGCCGGTTGTAGCAGCAGGAAATCGCCGAACGCCAGCACCTGCACCACGCCCTGGCCCTGCATCAGCCCCACCACAGCTCGCAGATCGGCCTCAGTGAGGTTTTCTCCCGGCAGCATCAACTGAAGCCTCTGGCGCAGTTCAGGCAAACGGACCAGCGGTGCCTTTTCATCGGAGAGCTTGAGGATGGCGTCTTTGAGCGTCTTGAAGAGCCGTGTGGTGGAAGTCCAAGGAAGATTCTCCCAGGGGATGTTTTGGGTGATGGCTTCCTTCAGCTCCTCACATCCCTCACCGGTCTTAGCCCCTGTGCAAAGGAAACCAGCAAAGCCATGCTCTCTGACGTACTCCTCGAATCTACGCTGGCTGATGGAAATCCCACCACGGTCGCAGCGGGCGGCGACCAGCATTTTGGCCGGCTCATATTTTGTCGCTGAGCGCAACGCCTTTTCCCAGTGGCCCATCTCCTCGAAGGGATTGCCATCCTGAGGATTGAAGACCAGCACACCTAGTGCTGCCTCATCCATGTAGAGTTGGTGGATGAGCCGGTAGTCCGGCTGGCCGGCAAAGTCCCAGAGCCAGACCTCGCGTTCCATGTCTGCTTCGCCGGCAGCAGGCGAAAGCTTCAGTCGGGAGATAATCATGCCATGCGTGGACTCAGTTGCCTCCCAACGGTCCTCGCAAAGACGTAATGCCAGACCGGTCTTGCCCACGCCGGTCTCGCCGACCAGGACAACCTTGGCGTTGGTGTAACGTGAGGCTTCGGTTTCCTCGACAGGCGCATCCAGCTCCGGTAGGTCCCATACCCTCAGAGTTTTGTCTAATGAACCGGAGATAACTGTACGACCGTCGGGGGTGACGGCCACGACCCAAACAGGTGCTTCATGCCCTTCAAGCGTGGCACGGCATTTGCCCGTTGCCATGTCCCATATCTTCAGAGTATAATCAAATGATCCGGAGATGACTGTACGACCGTTGGGGGTGACGGTCACGCCCCAGACAGGTCCGGCATGCCCTTCAAGCGTGCCGAGACATTTGCCCGTTGCCAGGTCCCATATCTTCAGAGTTTTGTCATCTGAACCGGAGATAACTGTACGATCGTCGGGGGTGACGGCCACGCCCCAGACATATCCTTCATGCCCTTTAAGAGTGGCGCGG
>JAQTYS010000227.1 GCA_028688175.1 Methanothrix sp.
TTCCGATTTCCACCCAGACGCCGCTATCAGATCCGACGCTTTCAACGACAACTCCGACGCGTAGCTCGCCAATCTTGAGCGATTCTGATTTTGAGTTTGTTGGATGATGAGCGGTACGTAGCGGCGGCAACAATCCCACATGGCGTAGCTCCTCCCGCCGGGGGATGAGCATCTTTCGCAGGTATTGCGGCGTATCCATGTAGCGCAGCACCATGGCCATGAACCGCGAGTCATTGTGCTCAGGATCGCGGTAGATCACGATGCGGTTATATTGGAAGACTGCTGCTGCCCGGGCGATTTTGCCAACTTTGAGCGTGCTCTCACGCCGATCCCTACTCTCCATGTTGAGAGAGGACGGGATAAGGATGGCTCTCTCGCGCGGTACGGTCATCAGGTTTCCCTTCTCTGAAGAGAGAGGAGATATAAAAAGGTTTGGAGAGGGATGAGGGGAGATCTCGATGGCAGGAAAGCTAGGGCAGAGCGTTGGGGAAGGCGGCGGCGAGAAGGCTCTGGCCGCGGTCTTTTCTGTAAGCATCGTCTGCTTCTTTTAGAAAAACATCAAACTGCTCTTGAGAAAGGCTCATCTCAGATGCAATATTATGAAGATACTCAAAGCTTATTCCTGCATCTCTGTGACCGATGCTGGAAAAAATCTGGTAACCAAGGGCAATCAATCTTAGGGCCTGGGAGGCTCGCCCCTGCTTCCATGCGAGGAGACCAAGCTGAGAGAAGGTCGCGGCCTCTCCCTCGCGGTCGCCGAGCTGTTGCACTATTTTAAAGGCTTTACCAAAGTTTTCACGCGCTCCATCATAGTCACCCTTGATCAGGTTGATTGTAGCCAAAGCATGCCATGTCACCGCTTCGCTCGAAAGGTCGCCGAGCTGCTGCTTGATCTTCATCGACCACTCGTACTTCTCATATGCTGAATCGTAGTCACCCTTACTCTGGTCAATCGAAGCAAGTTGATGCCAGGTTTCCGCCTCGCCCGCTCGGTCACCGATCTGCTGCCTGATTTTCATAGCTTTCCCGAAGTTTTCATTCGCAGCTTCGTAGTCACCTTTCCCCAAGTCGATCGAAGCAAGTTGATGCCAAATAGAGGCCTCGCCAGAGAGGTTTCCGAGCTGTTGCACTATTTTCATGGCCTTGTTGCTGTTTTCACACGCTGAATTGTAGTTTCCCTTTTTAAGATCTATCGTAGCCAGATTGTGCCAGATAGAGGCCTCGCCCGCTCGGTCACCGAGCTGCTGCATGATTTTCAGGGCCCTCATGTAGCTTTCATGCGCCGAATTATAATTACCTTTTTTTAAATCGATCGTAGCCAGATTGTGCCAGGTAGAGGCCTCGCCCGCTCGGTCGCCGAGCTGCTGGCTGATTTTCAGGGCCTTCTCGAAGTTTTTCTCTGCTGTTTTGTAATCGCCAATGTTCAAGTCAATTGAGGCCAGTTGATGCAAAGTAGCAGCTTCGCCTGACCGGTCGCCGAGCTGTTGCACGATCTTCATGGCCTTTTCGAAGTTATAGCGTGCTGCTTTATAATCGCCCTCACTTAGGTCAATCGAGGCCAGTTGATGCAAAGTCGCAGATTCGCCTGACCGGTCGCCGAGCTGTTGCACGATCTTCATGGCCTTTTCGAAGTTATAGCGTGCTGCTTTATAATCGCCCTCACTTAGGTCAATCGAGGCCAGTTGATGCAAGGTCGCAGCTTCACCTGACCGGTCGCCGAGCTGTTGCACGATCTTCATGGCCTTTTCGAAGTTATAGCGTGCTGCTTTATAATCGCCCTCACTTAGGTCAATCGAGGCCAGTTGATGCAAAGTCGCAGATTCACCCGTCAGATCACCGAGCTGTTTCCTGATTTTTATGGCCTTCTCGAATTTTTCACGAGCCGCTTCGTAGTTGCCCTTGTTCAGGTCGATCGACGCAAGAGCATGCCAGGTCGAAGCCTCACCTGCCCAGTCACCGATCTGCCTCATGACTTTCATGGCCTTTTCAAAGTTCTCACGGGCCGCTTCATAGTCGCCCTTGTTCAGGTCGATTGAGGCTAACTGATGCCAAGTCGCTGCTTCTCCTGATCGATCACCGATTTGCTGCCTGATTTTCATGGCCTTCTCAAAGTTCTCACGGGCCGCTTCATAGTCGCCTTTGTTCAGGTCGATCGTTGCCAGTTGATGCCAAGTGGCTGCCTCACCTGACTGATCGCCGATCAGCTCCCAGATTTTCATGGCCTTCTCGAAATTCTCACGGGCAGTTTCGTAGTCGCCTATCCTCAGATAGATCGTGGCCAGAGTATGCCAGGTGGCTGCCTCAGCCGCCTGATCGCCAATCTGCTCCCAAATTTTTATGGCCTTCCCGAAGTTTTCTAGCGCGGAACCAAAATCAGATTGACACAAATTGATTTTGCCAAGGCTGCTAAAAATAAGTGCTGCATTTTGCTCATTATCTAGATTCTGCGGATTCATCAATAATTTTTGGAGCTTTTCACGCGCAGCATCATAATTACCACGATCAAAATCGTTCAAAGACTGCATATATATATCATCATCAATTGGAATATGCCTTACTAGATCTAATAATCTCTCAATTTCTCCATGATTTTCAAGCGAAAGCCTAAGGTCTATAAAATTCATATTCTGGAATAATGAAGAAACCTTACTCCAATTGCATCCAGGAAGTAATATCGGTAAGACCTTCTTTTTTCTTGCCAATGCTATGTCTAGATCGACTTTTTGAGATGAAATAATTGATTTTGGACCTATGAATATTAATATTGCATATGACTGATTTATGGCATTTTCAATACTTGATTTCCAATCATGACCAACGGCCAATGACCATCTGTCAAACCAAATATTTAATCCCGAATCACTTATTTTCTTAGCTATCAGCTCAACTGATTCCACATCAGAAAACGAATAGCTCAAGAAGACATCATACTTTTTATCATCGTTAGGCATATTAGATCGTTTCTACCAGCATATCCAACATTCTGCATCGATAGTCTGACAAGATACCGTCATCAATTAGGTTCTCGGCATGCAATTGCTTTAAATAGATCAACCCTTTTCTAACCTTTTCGAGCGATGCTTCGGGAGCTTTTTCTTCATCAAATCTACCAGGTGCCACACCATTAATGCCACAAATCAAATCGTGAAACGCTCTTCTATTTTCAATTCCAGTTCTAAAATCGACCCATGTTCTCAATTCAAGAAAATCATCGATATTGCTCTCTTGCGACCCAGGCAATAGCACAGGGATCACCCTGAATGATATATCTCTTGCTTGACGATTTAAAGCGACCTCTATTTCGTCCCTAAACCAACCAGATGGCGTTGAATCGCCGATGAATATTGCACACGCATTGGCTTTATCTATTCCACGTGCAATTTCACGTTGCCACTTTCCACCAGGCACAAGCACCCACTTATCAATCCAAACTTTCAAGCCACGGTCATCAATTCGCTTAGCTAACTGCTCAACGTGAGACCCGTCATCATGGCAATAACTTAGAAAAACATCAAAGTTCTCGCATTCAGGCATATCTTTGCCCTTCAATTGCATTCATGACAAGTGCTACACTGATTTGAAAGATAAATCTCTTTCGGAATCAATTGACAAATGCTCTCGGCTGAAGAGAAAGGAGATTAGTTCTGATTTATTGACATTCACGCATCAAATTCGTGACCATGCCGTCGGCAATAGAGGCGGCCCAGCCCACGGCCAGGGGCACCTCGGCCCCCACCAGCGCCTGGCAGATGCCGGCCAGAGCCTCCCCCGGGGCCTTACCCGACTGGCAACCGCTCACAAAGACGCACTGCACGCCCGAGCCTGCCAAAAACCGGCGCAGCTCTGCCGAAGAGACGAGATCTGCGCTGCCGTCTTCTTTCTCGAAGGCAAAGCGGCCCTGGCCCTCCTGAACAGCGCCATGTCCGGTCAGATGGACGATATGAGGTTTGAACTCGCTCACTTTCTCCTTCAGCTCCTCAAAGGTGCCAAGGTCGCAGGAATCAAAGGCTACGTCCTGACCGTAGACCGCCCGGAATAACGCCTCTTCCTCGTTTTCATAATCCAGAGTCGGCTGATCCGAAGGAGAGCAAGCCATAAAGAGCAGGCGCAAAGGCCTGGGGCGCAGCTCTCCGGTAAAGTGGGCCATCTGCCTGGCGGTGGAAGGAAAGCGCCGGATGCGAAAGAGCGGATTGATGCCGAGGAAGTCACTTTCGGGCGGAAGCAGAAGCTCCCAGGGGAGGTTGAGGATCTCAGGGATCTCTGAGGCGATGACCAGGAAGCGCAGAGAGCCGACGGGAACGGCAGCCCCGATCTTCTCCCAGGATGATGCCAGCCACAGGTCGAATAGCTGCCTGCCCAGAGCCCGCTGGGCGTCGGCATCTTTCACCGGCATGCACTTCTGCTCGAAAAGAGCGCCAAAGCTGCGGGAGAGCTCACGCACCGTCTGGCTCTCCGGAAGGGAGAGGCTATGGTTGCTGGTGATGGGACTGCCATTCAGGAGAATAT
>JAQTYS010000018.1 GCA_028688175.1 Methanothrix sp.
GCGCGGATTACCTGAGAGATCTTGATATCCCCATTCTGGGTATTTGCCTGGGCATGCAGCTCATGGGCACCACCTTTGGAGGAAAAGTGATTGCCGGCAGCATGGGCGGATACGCAGAGGTGAATGTACAGGTTCTCAAAGAAGATGACATCTTAAAGGGCCTGCCAGCCAATTTCAAGACCTGGGCCTCGCACATGGATCAGGTCTCTGTTCTTCCCGAGGGCTTTGAGATCTTAGCCCGGTCGAATGTCTGCGAGATCGAGGCCATGAAGCACTTGACCCGGCCGCTCTACGGCGTGCAGTGGCATCCCGAGGTTGTGCACACCCAATATGGCCCAGAGCTTCTGGACAACTTTATCGGCCTGTGCAAGAGATGAATGATCTGCAAGATCGGATCGCCGATCTCAAGCAAGCCCTATTGGCAGCAAAAGAACTCTCCTTAACAAAGCTGGCCGCTCGGATACAAGAATTGGGATTTCGCTGCCAGAAGTGCGGAGAATGCTGCCAGGGAGAGGACAACAGCGTGGTCGTGTTTCCTGAGGAGATAAGACGCATCCGGACGGCCACTGGCCTGTTGTGGCTGGAGGTTGCAGGGCCGCCAGAAGAAGGTGAGTGGGACAAGGATGGCTGTTTTCATACCCTGGAATGGAGGCTCGTAAAAAAAGGAGCTTTTAAAGGTGCATCCTGCCGGTTTTATCAAAATGGCAGATGCACCATCTACTCCTGCCGGCCCATTCTCTGTCGGACCTATCCCTTCTATCTGGATAACGGGGAATTGATGCACTCAGAGTGCCGGGGCCTGGGATGCAAGATCGAGTCCGAGGAGGCAGATGAGCTGGCAGAACAGCTGCTCAAGCGCCATCTCTTGGAGATCCAGGAGGCCATCCTTCTCCTGGAAAGATACCGGGACTTTGAGAGAGGCGAGGCAAAAGAGGGTGGCGAATGCATCGTCCATGACAGTGAGGGCGAGCACAGGATCTCGCAGGGAAAGCTCGTGGGTTAGGAAGAGAGCCGGGCTAATCTCCGCTATTTCAATGGCGGGAGTAGTCTCCACATATATAGTCCGATGCTGTCAAAGTAGGTGTTAGCTTTTGGGCCGGAAGCGATTCACATGCGAATTCCAGGAAATACCTAAAAATGATTTGTTTAGTTAATTATATATACTGTTATCAAGCATTTCATAATTGGTTATTGAGGTAGATGTATGAAGATAAAATTCGTTTGCAAAAATTGTGGCTCAGTGAATGAAAAGGATAAAGAGGTGCTTCTTAATCCTGAATACAGTTCAGAGGACTGGCTTTGTGATCTTCCTCTTGGTTTTGAATGGATCTTGCCGGTAGGAAAGATCACGCCGGTGGTCGGCAACCCCATTTATGTCTCCAGCCTGGGTGGAAACCTCTCCCGAAGCGAGTACCTGGAGAGATACAGTGTGGATCCAGAGATCGCCTACCAATTGATGCGCAAAGATAAGGGAAAGCCTCTGGCCAAGGCAATGGACCCGAGCAAAATACAGTCCTTGATGATGTCATCCCGCTTGCCGGAATTCGATGATTGGCCTGCTTAGGAAAGCCTTAAGTACGTTGATTGATTAAAAGAAATTAAGGCAAAGGTCGATAGCCATTATCTACTCCAGCACATGAAGACTTTTGCCTCCCTCCTATTCACCGTTATTTTAAAAATATGGGAAATAATATGATCGGCATTGTCCAATGCATGGCGCAAAATATCTCCCCTCATATCTTCCATCCCATTCCCAGCCGTAGTAGTAATATCCGGGACGATATCCGTAGACAATTGGAGGCTGCCATCCGTCGTATACATTCCGAATGTTGATCCCATTAAGATATGCTTCACATATCGGTCGCCCCAGAATGTCATGTCCTTGCATCTCGAATTGCAGCTCTTTACCTTTGAAAGATGCAAGATTGCCCAGAGGTTTATCGAGAAGAACCTCAACCTTTGCCTGCAATCCATAAGTCCCGGGTTGGGTAATATTCACCGTTATGCTGTTGGGCTCTGAGACTTTCACAACCGTTCCCGTAAAATCATATGCGGCGGATGAAAGTACCAGCAGAGATAAAGAGAAGAGCAAGAGAAGTGCTATGCGAGCACCTATCTGTGATTCTGCAGTTTTGCATTTCATACTTGATATATTGTCTTCTCTTTAATCTTCAAGTTATCCTATGATCTAAGTCCAGGCAACACCTTCTTCATGACCTCGGCAGCCACAACCACCAGCAGACCGGCACCCAGAACCATACCCCAGCTCTCGAACGTAAGAGGCCTGGTCAGGAAGATGGATTGCATGAATGGAATGTACACCACTGCCAGTATAGATATTATCGATCCGGCAATTCCTATGAGCAGCGTCTTATTGCCCAAAGGATTCATACTGAATATGGACTCATCAAGAGAGCGGCAGCTATAGGCGTTATATACCGTAAAGAAGCCCAGTCCCACAAAAGCCATAGTTCTGGCGTAGCTCAGGTCCTGTCCCATCTGCAGCGATGCCATGTACAATCCCAATGTGCCGGTTACAATCGCGGCTGCAATTCCCAGGGTATAAATAAGCAGGCTCTTGGACGGCATGCTCTCTTTGGGGTCGCGAGGTTTCTTGGTCATGATCTGCGCATGCGCCGGCTCCAGGGCAAGCCCTATGGCCGGAAACTCCTCCGCCACGACATTAATCCAGAGAATTTGCGCTGCCAGAAGGGGAATGGGAAAGCCCAGAATGACAGCTACAAAGATAGTAGCCAGCTCTGCAAAGCTGACGGCCAGAAGGTAGGTGGTTCCCTTTCTTATATTGTCATAGATCCTTCTGCCTTCCAATACCGCCCCGACGATGGTGGCGAAGTTATCATCGGCGATGACCATATCCGATGCTTCCTTGGTAACCTCGGTACCCGTCTTTCCCATGGCGATACCGATATCTGATGCCTTCAAAGCTGGTGCATCGTTCACACCATCTCCGGTCATGGCCACGATATTGCCTCGCTTCTTCAGGGCTTCAACGATGCGTACCTTGTGCTCGGCAGTTACACGGGCAAAAATCGAGACCTCATTGATGCGCTTTTGCAGATCAGGCTCGCTCATCCTCTCCAGATCAGACCCCTCGATGACCTCTCCATTGCCGATATCCAGCTCCTTGCCGATGGCCTTGGCTGTGAGGCGGTGGTCTCCCGTGATCATAACCGTCCTTATGCCTGCCTTCTTGCTTACGGAAATGGCATCCAGTACCTCTTTTCTGGGTGGGTCCATCATACCGGCAAGACCTGCAAATATCAGATCCGATTCCACAAAGTCCATTTCCAGAGGATCATGGCTTTCCAGGGATTTGCCGGCAAATGCCAAGACCCTCAAGGCACCTCCAGCCATGCCGTCCGCTCTGGCCAGAATCGTCATCCGGTCTTCTTTTGTAAGGGGCGATAGACCATCTGCACGGACAATGCGGGTGCATCTGCCAAGGACTGCCTCCGGTGCCCCTTTCATGGACACAATCCGGCCCACACCCTGCATCTCATCGACGGTTGTCATCCTCCTGCGATCTGAATCGAAGGGATACTCTGCAATTCGGGTGCTGCTCGCTCTGATTTCCTCCAGAATGCCTGCCTTTTTGGCGGCAACAATTATCGCCCCTTCCGTTGGATCGCCTACGATGCGCCAGTTGCCGTTGGCTTTCTCGATATCCGCGTTGTTTGAAAGCGTTCCTATCTTGAGCAGCCGGACCAGATCCTTCTCCTGGGGATCGATGAGCCTGCCCTGCTCTGAAAAGGAGCCAACCGGTGTGTAGCCCGGTCCATCCACATAAATGGTCCTGAAGGTTTGAATCTCTCGCAGCGTCATCTCGCCGGTGGTGAGTGTGCCGGTCTTATCGGTGCATATCACCGTGGTCGATCCCAGGGTCTCGACTGCAGGAAGCCTTCTGATTATGGCATTTTTCTTGGCCATGGCCTGGGTTCCGAAGGCTAAAGCCAGAGTAACTATAAACGGAAGAGCTTCAGGCACACCAGCTACGGCGAGAGCGATGGCCGCGATCAGGGAATTCATGATGGGAGAACCCCGGCTGGCGTCCAGCACGAAGACAATTGCCGCTATGACAAATACCAGGAGGGCCTGTCTCTTGGCCAGATGTTCCAGCTTTATCTTTAGTGGCGGATCTGTTTGTCTCTGTTTGATCATGCCTGAGATTCGGCCAAGTTCAGTAGCAAGGCCGGTAGCCGTCACAACAGCTCTGCAATTGCCGTAGGAGACAATGGTCCCCATGAAGACCATATTCTTTCGGTCGGCAAGAGCAGCCTCTTCTGTTAGCTGCTCTATATCTTTCTTAACGGGCAGCGATTCCCCGGTTAAAGAAGCCTCAATTACCTCTAGGGCGGTCTCTTCAACAATACGAGCATCTGCCGGGACCTTATCGCCTGCTTCCAGAAAGACCATGTCTCCAGGAACAAGGTCCGAGGCGGGGATGGTGCTCATCTTGCCATCCCGCATGACATCCGCCTCCGGGGCCACCATATCCCGCAGCGCCTCCATGGCCCTTTCCGCTTTGTATTCCTGGAAGAATCCAATGATGGCCACGAGAATGACTATTCCCAAAATGACGAACGCATTGGTGCTCTCTCCGGCGATATATGAGATTAGGGCGGCAAAGATGAGCACGATGACCATATAATCTTTAAATTTGCCCAGGAAGATTTTCAAAGCCGATGGTTTGGAGGGGCTTTCCAGTTGATTGGGACCGTACTCGGAGATTCTACTGGCTGCATCATCGTAGCTGAGTCCCTTTTGCCCAGATTTCAGGCCGGAGAGAACCTCATCGATTGGAATTGAATGCCATTTCACGCATCTAGCCTCACTTGTGAGATGAAGGGGACTACGGCAATTGTAGAAATAGTTTTCGCAGACATGGATAGATAAAGAATTTATTCTAACAGTTATGATATCAATACATGAAACTCATCTGGCAATTTCTTGCCCTAATTACTTTAATTATTCTCGCCATGGGATCGATCGCCACTAGTAAGCCAACCAGCACGCTCGAACAACCAGACAACGTAACATCAGTGGTGTTCGTATTCGACCGGGATTTTGCGCCTTTCACATATGAAGAGAACGGCTCAACCTGCGGCTTCGAATTGGAGTTGCTCCGGATGGTGGGCGAAGAAGAGGGTTTTCAGCTCATTGCAAAGCCAATGGTTTGGACGCAGGCCATGCTCTCCTTCCGGAAAGGGGATGCTGATGTGATTGGAGGATTGGTCATGACCAGGGAGAGACAACTGCAGTACAACTTTACTGCTCACCCTCACGGCATCTTTGACATACTGACCTTCGTTTTGGATGATAGCGATATCAGATCGGCAGACATGCTGCAAGGCAGAAAAGTGGCGGCGCAAAATGGAAGCATATCTATGGCTCTCCTCAAGAATCAGACAGGAATTCAGGCGCAGGCTTATGATTCCGAGGGTGAGTGCCTCCAAGCTCTCCTGCAGGGAAAGGTAGATGCTTTTGTGGGGGGAAGTTCCACTACCTGGTTTAGGATAAAGCAGCAGAACATCACCGGCATCAGGGCTCTGGCCATGCCCTGGGAGATGCACTCCCTCTACTTCGGGGTCGGAGATGCAAAGCTGCAACAGTCCATTGACCGTGGTCTGAATAAGCTGATTTTGGATGGAAGGTACGATCGGCTCTACCGCAGGTGGTTTGTCAAGGAGCTTGAAAAGGCAGAGATTCAGGAGATGATTAATGCCTCCTGCCAGGCCAGCTACAACGCTTATGCACCATATTCGCGCTACCCGGTGGGCGCGGCAGTGCTCGCCTCCTCGGGCAAGATATACTCCGGCTGCAACGTCGAGAATGCCCTCTACGGCCTCTCCACCAGCGCCCTGAAGGTAGCGGTCTTCAAAGCGATATCCGAGGGAGAAGGCAACATTCGGGCAGTGGCCAATCTTCTCCCGGACGGAAGGGCGGCTGCGCCCACCGGAGACGAACGTCAGATACTCTTTGAGCTAGGCCGAGGCATTCTGGTCGTCATGGGTGAGGAGGGAAATTTTACGACCAAAATGGTCTCCGAGATCTTTCCTTACCCCTTTGAGATGAGAGAATGAGGAGGTCAGCTTGGTTTCCATTCAGGTTTACGTCTTGAATAGATTATCAAAGGCACCAGTGCAATGAGAGTGACACCACCAAGCATGAATATCAAGTATTGTAACGTTGAAAAACCAGTGATGACGATCTGGCTGGGGGGTATTAATGCTAGTATGAAGATAAATATCAGGGCAATTAATCCAAATCCAGATACTAACCACATTCCTTTCTTCCCACCTGGTATTTCAAAGGACCTTTTAACATCGGGTTGTGAGTATCTCAATTTTATGGCTGCGGCATACATAAAAAAATACATCACAAGATAGACCAGTGACGTAAGAGAAAGCAGCATCCAGTAGGAGCCATTCACCCCCCCAGGCAAAAGCGCATATACTGCAGCCCAAAACGTAATCAATATCGCCTGCAGGATCATTATATTTACTGGTATCTGATTCTTGTTGGTCTTTTGGAGAATAGGTGGTAAGCTTCCTTCTTTCGCTGTTGACGCCAATCCTCGGATGGGGCCTAAGATCCACGTTGAAGCTTCACCAATGGACCCTATTGCTATCATGAGTGCGATTACCGATACAAGCCAGCTGTGGGATCCAAGTATCTTCTCAAATGCCTGCATTATGCCCGCCAGAAGGTTTAGGTTCTCCGTAGGCACAAGCATGGCCAACAAGAGGGCACCGACAATACTTGCCGCGGTCATGACCAATCCGACAATTAGGATGGCCAGGGGATAGTCTCTCCTGACATTTTTTATCTCCTTTGCATGGGCGGCTGTCATTTCAATTCCAAAAAAAAGGAAGACAAAAGTCAGTAGGAGCACCATGGAGTTGAGGTTAGTAAAATCAGGCACAAAATCGCTTAGATTTGGCCTCAGAGTTATCAGAACATGGTTGCCGGACATGATATATGATAAACCCCCGCCAATTAGGAGAATGGATGGAATGATCATTCCTATAATTAAAAAGGATGAACTGATGAGGGTATACGTTTTCAGTCCTCTCAGATTAAATAATGTCAAGGCCCACCAGATGACAACTATTATGATGAATTCATAGAGTTTGCTGTTGGACAGGGCAGGATTAAAAACATAGGATAGCGTAGCCGCAATGAAGCTCAAAGCAGCCACAAATCCTATGGTCATCTGGAACCACTGTAGCCACACGGCAGTGAATCCCCACCTCTCTCCAAAGGCTTCCTTAACCCATACATACACTCCGCCCGCCTGTGGCCAGCCCGTGGCCAGTTCTGCCGATACCAGAGTTGCGGGAATGAGATAGATGACGAATGCGATAAGAGAAAATGTCACCAATCCCCAATGGAGTTCTGCCAGGGTAGGAAATTTGCGTATATTGTAGAGAGAAGCAAGAGTGACAAGTGTAAAGATCGGAAGACTCATTTTAAAAATATTATTTTTATCTGCGGCAGGCATGAAAATCACTCGGTTTATTGGTTAATCTTCGTCTTGCAAAATCAAATCCGGTTTCCATCCAGGTTTGCGAAGAGCGTGAATGATGATGGGAATTATGGTTATTAGGATAGTTCCGCCTAGCAGAAAGGTTACATATTCTGTAGAGGTTAAACTGCTTCCCGATATCTCGCTGGGCGGAAGCAGGGCTACGATAAACAGGAATGCCATGGCAATGAAGCCCCACCCACCTACCAACCATACGCCGGTTTTCCCGCCTGGTATCTTGAAAATACGCGGAACATCTGGCTTGGAATACCGAAGTTTGATCAAAGAAGCATACATTAAGAGATACATCACAATGTAAACTAATGTGGTCAGGGCGAACAAGATCCAAAATGAACTGTTGACTCCACCGGGTAGAAGTGCATACACTGCGCCCCAGAATGTGACGATAACTGCCTGCAAGATCATCATGTTTACGGGCATTCCATTCTCGTTCTCTTTTTGCAGGATTTTGGGCAGGTTGCCGTCTTTAGCGGTTATCAGAATGCCCCTAACTGGACCTACGATCCAAGAAGATGCCTGGCCGATTGCTCCTATGGTTATCATAAGCGCTATTATGGTTGTTATTATTCCCAGTCCAAATATTGCCTCAAATGCCTGCATTATGCCGGCCATGAGGTTTAAGGTAGAGGCAGGAATAATAAGTCCAACGACAATGGAACCAATCACACTTACCACAGTCAGGACTATGCCCACAAGAAGAATGCCCAATGGATAATTTCGACCCACGTCTTTTATCTCCTTTGCGTGAACTGCTGTCATTTCCACACCAATGAAGAGAAAGACGAAGGTAATCAGGAGCGCGATGTTGTTGATGTCCATGAGATTGGGAAAAAGATCGCTAAAGGCAGGGTGCAAGGTGAACTGGAGAGGATGAGTCCCGGAAAATATGCGCCAAAGTCCGCCGATTATTAGAATTGCAGCCGGGATCAATACGCCGATCGAGACAAAGACGGTTGATATCCTGGCATATGTTTTAAGTCCTCGGAAGTTGAGGAATGTGAAAATCCACCACACAGCAGCAATGACCAGAAATTCATATAATTTATTATTGGATAGAGCGGGATTAATTGCATAGGCGAACGTTGCCGCAACAAACGTCAAGACTCCTATAAATCCTATGGTCATCTGGAACCACTGCAACCAGACGGCTGTAAATCCCCACCTCTGACCAAAAGCTTCCTTAACCCATACATAGACGCCGCCCGTTTGTGGCCATCCAGTTGCCATTTCAGCAGAAGCTAGAGAGACCGGAATCAAATAGAGTATGATGGCCGCAATCGAATAGGCAATCAACTGCCATTGCACCAATCCCATTGTCGGAAAATTTCGAATACCCATAAGAGCCGCAAGCGTAACAAAAAAAAATCCCGTTAGGCCCATTTTATACATAGTTCTTTGTTATTGGGACTATACCTATTTATGGATTATGTAGTTTCAGCTTTTGAAAATGATTGCGATATCCTTCAACAAGTATTTATCAAGCTCCAGCATTAAATCGCCATAAAAAATTGAAGATATATGATAGCAAGAACTATCTGAATATCAAGTGCAAGTAAGTTATTGCTAATGAAATATTATCTCAGATCCGCCTTTGATAGGAGATGAATAGCTCTACCCATAGCGGATGGAATGATGCATAATTGGCTGCGATTAGCTCCTGCGGGAGGGCAGAAGGCATTTGCACAAGAATGAAACATTAATAAGGTCGGCCGGAATAGAATTAGACACGCGATTAGAGGAGTCATGGGTCCAAAACAGAGCATCACTGAGCGCCTGGCCGGATCGATTCAGCTTGACGACCAGAAGCTGATTGATGAGATGTGGCAGAGCCAAAATTCTGGGAAAGGCGACTACAGCAAAGAGCGCTCTCATGTGTGCGATCTTTCAATTTACGAGATCTTTCAGGGAATCGAGAAAATGAAGAAAGAGAAAACTGGTGGCTGCCAAGATGACCGATGAGATTGCAGATGACAAGGCCGCAGCTCGCAGGCAATCCAAGACTCGTCAGTTTTACGGCTTTGTGGGCGAGACCAATTACAATGAGGCATTTATTGAAGAGCTATCTCGTGATTGTGAGGAGAGCGGCTATGAGGGCTGCGATATTCCCCTGCAGCGAGATGAGCGGATCGTCCTTGATTCCCGGATCGCGCACGGCAGGCCTGTTATACGAGGAACGCGGGTTACTGTGGCCGTCATTTTGGGCGCGCTGGCCGGAGGCATGCAGATCGATGAGACGGCTCGAGAGTATGGGTTAGAGCAGGAAGATGTGCTGGCGGCGATCAGGTACGCAGCCAGGATCATCTCTCAAATAGCTATTTAATCCAGGCGGATGAATTAAGAGATACAGTTATGCAAGTGCAGATCGAATCCCCCCAGAAGAAGGAAGATAAGATGGGCAAAGGCCTCACGTCTGAGCAGTGCAGACATCTTGAAAAGAGCCTGAAAGAGAATGATGAGCTGATGAAGTGCCTGGCTGAGATGTGAGGATCATGTCTCTAATGTATTTTCTCTGAGCCATTTTTCAATAGCATCGAGGTCGCAGTTGTATTGGGCAACTGTGCAGAGAACGCAGCAAATGCTTTCTTTGCTAGCAGATATGCAACGGCCGTTCATTCTCAGAATATTGTCTGCCACTTGAAAGCCTGTTCTCTTCTGGCCGTCATTAAAGGGATGAAGAGCGATCAGATGAAGAGCAAGCGCGGCCTTTTTGAAGCGGTCTGGCTCATCATTGATTCTGGCAACGAGATAATCGATGGTGCCCAGGCACAGGATGCCCGACAAGCCACCGTAGCGCTGGATGGTGATGTCGTGGATCTCGATTATCATCTCAGCGGTTAGCTTAATCATTGGGCAGGATCTCCAGCGGGTGTGAATATAATTGCATTGGCGGAGAACATATTGGTTTCGATTGAGAAATAACTGGCAGGTGACCGATTTGGAGGTTGTGATTCGAAAAGGTGGATTGTTAGAGCTTCCCAGCTCAATATTATCTGAGATAGGTCTTTGTGAAGGGAAACGAGTAGCTCTAAGCGTAAAAGATGGAGAGATACATATCAAGCCGTTAAAGAGCCTCACTGAGCAGCTCATTGGTTCGATCAAATTAGATGATCAAAAACTGATCGAAGAGATAATTGAATCAGATGATTGGCTGCGATAAGCTCCCGCGGGAGCGCGCTTGCTGGCGTGCGGGCGCGTGCCTGGGGCGGCGTGGGCAGCCCGGCGGCAGGTCGGGCATAAGTGAAAAGATTTATTGTCCATGAGGTCTTCTATCCAAAAGCAGTGTGTGTTGAATATTAATGATTATGGTTATATGAAAATATATATGGACGTCTGTTGTTTGTGCAGGCCCTTTGATGATCGGACACAGGATCGAATTCGGATTGAATCCGAAGCAGTTTTGACTATCCTGAGCAGATGCAATGAGGACTGGACTATGGTCGGAAGTGATGCGATTGATTTTGAAATATCTGCCATGATGGATCAAAAGAAAAGGACTGATGTTTTTGTACTGGCATCCCTTGCCAAAGAAAAGATAGCGACAGACGAGATAATCATCAAAAGGGCATCAGAACTTGAAAAACTTGGTTTTAAAACTATGGACGCTGCACACATTTCATACGCAGAAAGTGCTGCGGATATCATGTTGACGGCTGATGACGATATACTAAGAAATGCAAGAAGAAAACGAAATCAGATAGATATCGAAATAGAGAATCCTGTGAGGTGGCTGATAAATGTCCTCTAAAATTGATGTCAGAAGCACAGAGGAGATCCGAAAACTCGGAATTGAAGCCCTAGCTGAAGCCCTCGGGCCGGTGGATGCCGTTCGCTTTCTGCAAAGCTTCGACTTGGGGAGAGGCGATTATACAAAGGAACGCTCTCATGTGCTTGATTTAACACTAGATGAAATCTTCAAGGACATCGAAAAGCAAAAACGCAATTGACATCTGAAACTGAGACCCTCTCGGTTTTTGCTCGGGTTCTCGGCTGTGCAAGGCATTAGCTTACAGATTAGATGACTCAACGGCCCCTCGCCCACCCGCGGGAGCGCGCTGGCGTGCGGGCGCGTGCCTGGGGGCGGCGGGGCAGCCCGGCGGCGGAAATCCGGGGGGCGGGGGAAGGACGTGGTCGGGCCTTGCCCCTCATTGATTAGGAAATCTATTTTTAGATGCCAACCATAATAGTAAAATCGTGGTGAGATTAATGGAAGTTCTTGTTAAGAAAGGCGGGATAATTGAGATTCCTAATTCCGTTATGGCCGAGTTGGGCATAAGTGAGGGGAGAAAATTATTTCTGAATGTGAAAGATGGAAAGATACTCATCAATCCTGCCAAGAACATTGCAGAGAGATTAGCAGGTTCAATAGCACTGGATGATGTAGAGCTCATTGATGAAATTGTCGAATCTGAGGATTGGCTGTGATAAATCCCCTGGAAGCACTACCTTTATCTTCTGAGGTGTTTATTGATGCAAATATATTTTTATATCATATAATGAGGCGTCCCAAGTTCTTCCTGCCGTGCCATGAATTTTTTACTGCAATTGAATCAGGGGCATATAATGGATTTACATCAACTCTTGTGCTCAATGAGGTGCTTCACAAACTAATTCTCGCTGAAGCCACAAATACCTATGGTCTGCGTTCAGAGCATGATGCAGCGAATGTATTGAAGCAAGATCCTGCGAAAATCAGGGGACTCTCTCAGGTCTGGAAGACCTATTCTGATATCAAGGAATATCCAATCATAATTTGTAGTTGCGATGAGTCCGTGATTGACATGGCAGTCGATCTCTCAAATAAATATGGGCTCTTAATATCCGATGCTACTCACCTGGCGGTTATAAAATCGGAAGGCATTTCCAATTTTGCTACTAATGACGCCGATTTTCAGCGACTAAATGAAATTGAAATCTATAAACCATGAATGAAAAGAGCGGGACGAGCTGTCTGATCTTCCCATCAATAAATTAGGCAATTGCCCCGTTGGCCCTCCGCCCACCCGCGGGTGCGCTTGCAGGCGTGCGGGCGCGTGCCTGGGCAGTCCGGCGGCGGAGATCCGGGGGGTGGGGGAAGGGCGCGGTCGGGCCCCTGCTGGGGGAGCGCCGCCGTGGCGGAGACGGCCCGAGGCCAAGCCACATGGGCAAGGGCGCTGGACCTGGAGACGCTGGCAAGGGAGGCAGGTGGAACAGATGGCTGCCAAAGCGTGATGCGATGGATTTGTTGTCCGAAACGTGAACGCGACCAGAATCGTTAGGGGCAAGAATTTGTCAGGATGACCAGAAATCATTAAAAGAAGGAGTGCAATAGTACTGATAACATGACTGAAGCCGTAATGGTTGATGGTGGTCTCCTTATTCCAAAGAGCCTTCTAACGAAGCTTGGCACAGAAAATCTCGAAGTATTGACCAGAGGTCGCGAGATTGTGATCAGGCCAAAAACCAAGACCCGGCAGTATTATGGTTTCATGGGGATCACCAAATATGATGAAAAGCTCATCAAAGAGCTAGAGCATGATTGGGAAGAGAGTGGCAGGGATTGAATCTATCTGAGTATTCTTCTCAACATCCTATTTTCATCGACGCCAATATATTTCTTGACTACGCGCTTCCCAACATTGAATTTAGCAGAGCCGCCTCCGATTTCTTAGAGCGAGTCGAGCTGCAAGATATATTTGCCATCACAACACCAGCCGTCCTAAACGAGGTATCTTATATTCTGCTCCTTCAAAGGGGAATGGCGATTTTAGATATCGAAAATAGAGATACTGTGAGGAACAAGATAAAGGCAAATGGTCATTTTGCCCATCTGTGCTATGATGCGGTCGATACGTTCAATGAGTTTATCAGCGGTCTTGACGGCTTGAAATTGATCCCGGTTCAACCAGAGGATTATTTGCTTGCGTCCGATCTGGGAAGGGCTTACAATTTGCTGCCAATCGATGCACTCCATCTATCTGCAATGAGGCGGGCCCATATCGGGGATATCGCCAGCAGAGATCGGGATTTTGAGCAAGTGGATGGAATCGTGATCTGGAGTCCGTAATTGGCACAACTCCCGGGTCCCGGCGGAGGATGCCCGTTTGCCCACCCGCGGGAGCGCGCTGGCGGGCGGGCGCGTGCCTGGGGCGGCGGGGCAGCCCAGCGGCGGAAATCCGGGGCGCGGGGGAAGGGCGCGGTCGGGCACTTGCCTAGGGGAAGGCTGCCCGCTTGGGAGGGCCTGCCGTCGGTGGGCGGCAAATAAGGCTGGGCCTTTTGAGCCCTGAAATCTGGAGGGCCGGGAAAAGGATCGCAGCTTAAATGGCGGCTATGTCGGGAATGCCGCCTGGCAGCATTACGAATAGTCCGGCTCACAGCTTCCCGCAATTTCTTAGATAAATTCCGGTTTCATGTAATGTAATGCATTCAGCTTCCTATCTGCTCGACTTCCTTCTTCAATTCCGAGTAAGGAATGAATCTACAGATTTTTGGAAGGGGCGGCTTCATCCTGGTGATCCTGCAGTGCGACCTAAATAACGTCAGGCTTAATTATCGGTTACATTCGCTACACAACAGTATTCTTTGCAGCATTTTAATTGGTCTCTTCTAGGAGCTTATCTCGCGTCAAACCCTATAATTTTCAGTTTTCCGCAAAGACGATCTCTGCAAGTATAAAACTTATCTATCTAGCCGTTCATGTAGCTTGTTTTGCCTTTCTTTATATCGTTCTTCCGCCGGCTCTATAACTTTGGATGGGATTAGTTTAATTAAATGCTCTTCATTTTTAAATTGAATAATTGGGCTTAAGACCCAAGGGTTTTCAAGAATGTCGATGTTCAGAGTATAAGGTTTCTTTCCATCTTCTATGATTGGTATGAATGGGACCTTGAAATGAGGTACTACTGCCAGTAGCTCCTGGGGTACAGAAGGCCCACTAAGATCCACTATGACAAACTTTGATAATCCTACCAGAGTATTTATGGTCTCCGTGTAATTTCTATCATCAGGTCTATCAAAATCGAATATAATCGGCATATACTTCTTCACTCTTAGTTCTGCTGCAATTGATTGCAAAATCTTTAGACCTCCATCTTGGAAGCGTCCAAGAATGAGAACACATGTCTTTGTGAAAGCATTGATGATATCACGCATTTTTTTGTGATCCAGTAGCATGTATATGATCTGAGATAATTCAAGAGAATCTACGATAATAGAAGGCTTTCCTATAGGGCTAACGATGAGTCCATTTTGAAATGCTCCCGATAATTTCAAATCCCACGCAGAAATCCCATAGACTCTGGAGTTCGCAAGAATTGCCTGCTCAAAATTTGTTTTAATCAAGCGAGCATAAGAAAGATTTGCCCCCTGGAGATCTGCCATAGTGAGGTTTGCTTCTGTAAAATTCGCCTCATTTAGTTTTGCATTACAGAGATGCGCTTTACATAAGTCTGCATTACTGAGATCTGCTCCATAAATGTCTGCATTATTAAGATCTGCCCAGCTAAGTTTTGCATTATTAAGATTTGCCTCTCTTAGATTTGCATTACAAAGGTTTGCTTTATGTAGATTTGCCTTAATGAGGTTAGCCTTATAGAGAAATGCATTCTCGATATTCGCTTCAATTAATTTTGTTCCAAAGAGATTTGCATTGCTCAAATGTGCATTGCATAGGTCGGTTCTACAAAGATTCGCATTATAAAGATTTGCTCCGCTTAAGTATGATCCACGGAGATTTGCTTTAAGAAGCTCCACTCGTTTAAGATTAGCATTATTGAGATTTACTCCACTTAAGTCTGCTCCACAGAGGTTCGCTCCGCAAAGGTCAACACCGCTGAGATCTATATTTTCGTGAATATAGTATACGTCTGTAGTTTGATCTAGAGTTTCTTCAAAAGTCTCATTCTTCCACTCATTCCATACAACTATTCCCTGTTGGAGGATATTAAGATGCTTTTTATTTGCCATAATATCAATTTAGCCATATATCCTAATGGTCATTATTTTCGAAACGTTATTGATCTAGACTATGAGGAGCATGTTGAGATATTTCATGATTTTAGGATAAATATATAAATCAGTCATCATCCTCGTCGTCCTCAACATTGTATCTTTCCCATTTGTGTTCTTCGAGATATGTATCCTTTTTTGGATCCCATTTTGCAAGAGAAAACCTTCCATCGCCGTTTATCTCCATATAACTATAAGATTTGTTCGGCATTTTATTCCACGAGCCTACACTTGCGATATTTCCATTCTGCTCGCTAATATGTATGTGACCGAAAATAACGACATGATCATTATCAATCATATCTGTTTTACATCCATTAATGTTCTGCCAGATGCATTTACTTTCGTTGCGAATTATAGATTCAAATTCACTAAAATTAGCATTTCTCTTGTCAGGTGCATTGTTCAGTTGTTTAATTAACATTTCTATAGAATTCTTATCAAATATATTCATTAGTCTCATCAACATTTCTATATCATGTTTGTCATATAATTTTAATGTATTGGTTTCCTCTTTTAGGAATTCATATGAATCCCAAATATTTCCCATTGCTTGGCCTCCACTTTCTGGAAGCATATACAATCCTCTATATAATATCTTAAAAAATCCTAGCAATGTTTTATATCTATCGCATTTATTATCATTTTCTTGCGATAAATCATTCATCTGACGTATATTATATTTATATATATCAAAATGGTATCCGTGGATAAAGAAAAACTCTCTTTTATTTTTTAATAGCAAGTATTCGTCCATTGTATCGAATATTGGAAAAGGATTATTCCATATCAAATTATAATCATGATTTCCGACTACACAATGAATCCTCACATCATTTTCAACCCTTAGATTCTTTAAAGCATTTATTATTGGTGAACATTGTTTTTTAATATTGTCTTCTGAACGCCTCCAAAAATCAAATGTATCTCCAAGCAATATAAGGTCGCCACCATTGTTTAGTTGATTCGATGCAATATATTCAATAAAATTTACAAAATTACTCTCATCCTTCGTGCATTTTTGATCATTTTTTTCAGCCAAATGAAGATCAGAAACTACTATAACGGATCCTGTGCTAGCGCGGGTTCTTGACATAAATCCAAATTCTGATCAACATATACTTGAGAGTTTCGGATAACCAATCAATCTGTGTAGTCCCGAAGGCTTCTGGACTACACAGATTGAATGAGAAAATGTTTTGGTATAAACACCTAGATTCGAGTTAAGTTGCGTGCCTATCCTGCCCACCCGCGGGTGCGCTTGCAGGCGGGCGGGCGCGTGCCTGGGGGCGGCGGAGCAACTTTGTGGCGGAAATCCAGGGCGCAGGGGAAGGGCGCAGTCGGGCCCCTGCTGGAGTGCGGCAGACGTTGCGGAGACGGGCCGAGGGCCCCGGCAATGCAGCAGGTGCCCGTGCGCTGTGTCCTGGGAGCGTTGGCTGGGGGGGCAAAAGGACGGGCGGTTTTCTCTTTTGATGGATTTAGAACGAGACAGCTTATCTGCCGCAATCGAATATGAGCCCGTCAATCAATGAAGCGACTCGGTTCTTCTGCTTAGTCAGACTTAATTCATAGACATAGAGACCATAAACTAAATACTGTTTGACGCTAGAGTCGATCTCGGAGCTTAAATGAAGCCAAGAGTTTTTCTTTCGTATTCGAAGAAGGATCGAGGATATGTCGAACAATTAGCAATGGATCTACGTTCAGCTCGAATAGATGTTTGGTACGATGATTGGGAAATTCCACCCGGGGCCTCTCTTCGGGCCAAAATTTTTGAAGAAGGAATCTCTGAATGCGATCTTTTTTTGTTATATTTAACCCAGAATTCAAGAGATTCTTCCTGGGTTCGACAAGAGCTAGATGCCGCATTCGTTATTGAGCTTGAAATGAGAGGCGGATTCATGGCGATATTTGTTGATTCCGATGATACTCGGCAATCATTATCACCGGATCTTCGATCTCGTCGCATACCAACGATAAATTATGAAAGTTATTCCAGATGTTTGCTAGAACTAACTGCTAGGTCTTGGGAAGCGCTATTGAAAAAGAGAATTGCGAAAGCAAATGAAAATAATGATACTACTATAATAAAATTGGAGAAACGAATAGCAGAACAAGAGCTTGAATTGGTCAATTTAAAGCGTTCAGGAATTGTTGATCAAGAAAAGATTTTACAGGAGCTAAGTGAAACAAGTCTTGAACTGAACGGCCATTCGATTAGTCTTGCACAGATTTTTCAGTCTAATTCAGAAAATCTTGCTCGGGGAGCGACAGCCATTAGGATTGAATCTCTGGTAGGAAAAATGTATGGTTTAACAACGGATCAATTATGGGATCTCAAAATAGACTTGGAATCAGAAGTATTAGGCCAATTAGTAATTTTAGGATTAATCAGAGTTCAACCACCAGTGGGCGAATGGTCCGAGATTTTCTATCTAACCGAATTAGGTAAAAATCTGGCATTTGAAATTCGATGCCAATCCAAGAAAAATCAAAATAAATAGCATTCAGACATTCGAACTATCTCCTGTAATGAAACGGCGACCACTGCCTCGTCTCCCCGTCGGCCCACCCGCTCACCCGCGGGCGCGTGCCTGGGGCAGCGTGGCAGTTCGGCGGCGGAAATCAGGGACGCGGTCGGCCCCCGCAGGGAGAGCCGCTGATCCGGAAGACGGCCCGAGGACCTGCATGCTCGCTGATTAAATGCACTGATACAGAGGTTTTGACTGGAGCACGTAGGTACTATCTGAAATATTTATATTGTTATTAGATTTTTGTTAATAGGATATATTACGCCGTACTAGGGAAGAGTTTTTATTATTTAATGTCAATGCCAATATCATATGAGCATGTTCGAACCATTTCTTGATCCAAATATCCCACTAACTCTAAAAGACGCTGGAAATATAATGTTGCCGACGGCAGGTACTTTGCTTGGTTTAGTGTATGCAGCAAATATCTATTGGCTTCAAGATGGCATATCAAGGCTCGAATTCTCGCGATCGATTTTAGAGGAGCTAATCATTTCAAATGCTAAAATTATTTTGGATCTTTTGATTATTTCTGCTGTAACCAGTATACTTGCATTACTCGGATCCATGACTTTGATAACTATTGGTTTTTTAATATTTACCATTATTTTTATTTTTGATTTAGTCAGGGCGATTGAAGAACAAGGTTATATAAATATTTTATTTTCGTCACATAAGAATAAAATTATTATAAAAGAAGATTACAGCGCATTTAGGAAAATCTGCTTAAAATTATATGCATCGGGTTTCCCAGGACTCCTGAGACTTTTTGTATTTATTGGACTTATAATAATATATCCTTTGTTGATTAGTACTAGAACGGAATCTGGATGGATGTTATCTAGCAAGGGGGCAATAATCTTTATTTTTTCTTGCACATTCATTGCATTGCTCCAAATAAAACCGCTTATGACACAAGCGTTTGACTCTAGGAAAGAAATAGAACGTACATTACAAACACAAAATGAAGACAAAGCTCAATCAATTGACGAAAAGCAACAAAAATGGAGCAAAGAAAAAAGGGTTCCTCGCTGTTATGAGTGGGCAATGGGCAAAGTTTATTAATATCTTTTCTTGAATTATTAGGCATGACGACCCTATCTCAGGAAGACCTATTAAAACAGGCGTTGAATCTTCAAGACCCTTGGT
>JAQTYS010000019.1 GCA_028688175.1 Methanothrix sp.
TACACCCTCTTTTGCCAATTCATCGGGTAATTTTCTCAGGTTTTCCACAAGATAGGATACCTTTTCCTCGAAGGTTTTTCTCTCGAATTCTTCCTTCAAACATAGTCCCCACTGGCTTTAGAAATACGATAAAAATAAAGCTTTTGCATCTCAACTCGGCAAATTCGATATAACTCCTTACATCTGAAGAAAGCATTATAAGCTTTCAAGCTATGACTTATATGCGTGAGAAAAAATTTCATATCAACTGCGGCATGGCTGACTATTTCAATTCTAGGCATCTTCGTTGTTTTTATATTTCCAATATATGGGGATGAGATGGCAGATTTAGCATCATCAGGCCAGATATCTAAGCCGACAAACACCACAATTCAGGGTACTATTATTCATATCCAGGATAGCATTCAGCAAGAGATTGATGCGGCAGAACCGGGAGATCTATTGATAGTGGAAAGTGGGGTATATTTTAATGGAATTAATATAACCAAATCCATATCTTTAATCGGAAGAGATACCGGCTTTGGACCGCCAGTAATAGATGCAGGTGGAAATGGCAGTGCTGTGACGCTCTCTGCGGATGGTATATCTTTGGAAGGATTTAGAATTATCAATTCAAGCGGGACTGAAGGAAATGCCGGTCTTAAGGTTATTTCAAATAAAAATATTATTAAAAATAATAATATTTCTCAAAACAATGGAACAGGTATATCGTTGTCAGATTCACAGGAAAACGAGATTATAAATAATACGATAATTGAAAATGATCTTCATGGTATATCTCTCAGTTCCAGCTCCTCGCACAATAAGATCTTAAAAAATGAGGTTTGCAAGAATAATGCAAGCGGCATTGGACTTTGGAACCGCAGCAATGACAATCTCCTTGAAGGTAATCTGGTTTCTTTTAATAAATTAGGCATAAGCCTCTGGAATGAGTGCGATCAAAATCAACTGCTTGAGAATAACGCCAGCCAGAATGATTTCAGCGGAATTCAGATCTATCAGGGAATGAATAGCACAATTGCAAAAAACACTGCGGTACTCAATAATTATTCAGGAATAGCGATCGTCTCATCAATGAAAAGCAGGATCATGGCCAATAATCTGAGGTGGAATAAGTATGGCATAAATATGGCCGGGACATCAGGAGATGAGGTTTCGAGCAACCTGGCAAGATCGAATCAAATGCAAGGAATCAAAATATCCGATTCGATGAATTTAAGTCTCAAAGAGAACCAAATGAACCAGAACCATGAAGCGCTATTGATCACTGGCTCGGAATCAATTATATCAATCTCCAACAACGCAAGTTTCAATGAGGTGGGCATGGCCTTCCAGGATAGCCGGCTGTGCACGATCAAGGATAATGAAGCCTTTCAAAATGGCAATGGCATGGTCCTGATGGGATCATCTCAATGCATATTGACCTCAAACAAGATCCACTATAACCGTCTTGAGGGACTGGCCATTGGAAGATCTGACGACAATCTAATTTCAGAAAACGAGATACTATCCAATTATGATGGTATCTATATCGATAATGCATTAAACAATTCTATCAAGAGTAACCGAGCAACAGGCAACGTCGATCATGGAATATTGCTTTTTAATAACTCTAGCCATAATGCTCTGGTGGACAACAATCTGCAGAAAAACGGTTGGGGCATCCTTGTTTCTGGATCGCGAGATAACATCCTGATCGATAATATGGCAAAGGATAACTATTACGGCCTTTATTTCTCTGGATCAGAGGGCAACAACCTATCGGGAAGCATCCTTTCGAGAAATATATTTAACTTCGGAGATATTGACTTTGTAAGTCCGAATACCGTTGATCTCACCAATACCATAGATGGAAAATCGATCTATTATCTTGTGGGAGAATCTGAGGTCACCATAGATGAAAGATCAAAGGCGGCAGTTGTCTACTGCATCGACTGCAGGAATATAACCATTAATGGCCTCTCCATTTCCAATAGCAGCCGAGCAATCTACTTTAGGAACACCACCGGATCGAATATAATTGGCAATACTATAAGGACCAGCTGGAACGGTATCTTCTTGGAGGGCTCTTCCAGTAACTTGATAGAAGCCAACGATGTTAAGAGCACTGAGAATGCCATATTCCTGGAGAGTTCGGAGCGCAATATATTGAAATCCAATAAAGCCATCGATAATTCTTATGGGATCGTTCTCGATCGCTCCCGGAAGAATTCCATAGCAACTAACCTTGCTGAGATAAACTATGTTGGCCTTTTAATAGCCAATCACAGCGAGGCAAATGAGGCGGAGAAAAATGACTTGGAAGGAAATGGTATAGGGATCTATTTGAATGACTCCTATAACAATCTTCTTTATCAGAATAACGCCAGTAGAAGTGAGTATGTAGGAATAGATCTGGTCGATTCCAGCAGAAATAATATCAAGGAAAATAAAGCTTCTTCGTGCTGGCTGGGGATCTATTTAAAAGAATCTGCTGAGAACTCAATCCACGCAAATGAGATCGCGAGAAATCAACAGACCGGCCTGCATTTTTTTAAATCCAATTCAAATAATATAAGCCGGAATGCAGTCCATAATAACAGATTAGATGGAATAATGATAGATGGATCCGATATCAATATAATATGGGCAAATGTTGTCCGGGACAATCTCAGGGCAGGAATAAGAATCTTGAACTCCAGCATGAATTCTGTGGAGCAGAACAAGCTTGAGAAGAATACTTGGGGGATATACCATGACAATTCCAGTCATGCGGTGATGAGAAAAAATTTAATGGTCAATAATAGATATAATTTTTATTCCAGGGGCGATAACGACATAGATGTCTCCAATAAGGTCAAAGCTGCGTTAATGGAGCAAAATAGTTCCATATATTATCTTGTAAATGATTCTGATAAGAGCATAGAGCAGTCATCCAACCCGGGATTGGTCTATTGCCTAAACTGTACTAATATTACTATGAAAGGTCTAAACCTCACAAATAATGTCTATGGCATCCTCCTGGAAAACACGACCGGCTCACGCATTGAGGGCTCTAGGCTGGCCGGCAATCAGATGGGAATTGGACTTTTTGCCAGTAATGATAATAATCTGAGCAATAATGAGATTCTTGACAATGCCCAAGATGGGCTTCTAATCATTGATTCCGGTAATAATGTTATGGAGAGAAACAATATCAGCAAAAATAAGAGGGATGGCTTCGCCCTAGCCAACTCATCCGGCAATAGGGTCCTTTCCAACCGCATGGATAAAAATATTAACTTTGGGATCAGGCTCAATGGTTCCAGGATGAATTCACTGCAATCAAATATGGTTATGGGTAATGGGGCGGGACTGCTTCTTGATTTATCAGGAGGAAATGCTCTTGGGGAGAACATAATCAATAATATCGGCAGTAATTTCAATGTAACCGGTCGCAGCTATGCAGACTTCGACAATAACATCTCTGTGAGCAATCTTATCAATGATAAACCCATTTATTATCTGGTGAATGCCTCCAATATCACCCTGAACTCGACCAGCAATGCTGGATCTGTGTTCGGCCTCTATTGCACCAACCTGAGCATTGAGAATCTGACCCTCAGGGACAATTATATAGGCATTTACCTTCGCAATACTACCGGTTCCAAGGTGATTGGAAATCGTTTTATCAACAACACCATCGGCATTTCACTTTATGGCTGTGAGAATAATACTCTGGAGGATAATACAGCTATAGATAACGAATGCGGCTATAATATCCGGTTCTCCGAGAGGAACTTCCTCTTGCACAACCTTGCCAACCACAGCACCGGCTATGGCATCTCTCTGCAGGAATCCCGACAAAATACCCTGAAAGATAACGTAATGGAAAATAACCGCTACAGCCTTTCTGTCGATCGGGAAAACGACATAGACACCTCAAACAAAGTGAGCGGTAGTGCAGCATTCATTCTGGTGAATGAAAAAGACCAAGTCCTGGACGGCTCCTCCCCGGCAGGCACGATCTACTGTTTCAACTGTAGGAATATTACTATCCGTGGTCAGAACCTGAGTAGCAGCTCTAGCGGTATCGCCTTTTATAATACTACAGACTCCTTGATAGAGGATAATTACCTGCACCATAATCTGGAAGGGATTTATCTGAAGAACTCCCGCGGGAATATCCTGAGAGAGAATAAGATGATCCAAAACAACCAGAGCGGTATACGTCTATCCCAATCTCCCCAAAACAATCTGGAGGAGAACGAGGCAGCATATAACCAGCATGGCATCAGCCTTTTCGATTCAAGGGGCAATACTCTTGGCTCCAATCTTTTATCTGAGAATAGGGGAAGGGGCATCTGGCTAATGAATAGTCTTGAGAATAATCTGACCAACAATAGTGCATATCAAAATGGCTATGGGATGGTTCTGCAATCCTCTGGAGGCTCCCGCCTTATAAGCAACAATCTCTCTTCAAATAAGTACAATTTTGCGTTATTGGCAGAAAACCGCAGCCACATGCTTAATTCTATTGATCCAGATAACCTGGTCGATGGAAAGCCCATCATCTTTCTCATAGGTTCGAATGGAGCGGTGATAGATAATAGCGATAATGCCGGGGCTGTATATTGCCTTGATTGCAGCAATATCACAGTAAAAGAGCAGGAGATCAGCAATTCTCATCATGGAATATGCCTCTACAATACTTCAATGTCACGGGTTATTGGGTGCAGCTTCAGTGATTGCATGACAGGGATTGCTCTCATCGACTCGGAAAGCAACATGGTCGATGATAACCATCTTAAGAAAAATGGCTATGGCATATACTTAGAGGATTCGATCTCCAACGTTATCTCTCAAAATCAGGTAGAGAACAGCTGGGGCGATGGTATCAAGCTCTTCGAGTCCGATGGAAATGCGATTTGGAAGAACAAGGTCGAATCTGGCAATTTGAGCGGCATATATCTCGATCCCTCAAACCGCAATAATGTAACCTCAAATTATATTTTGAACAACGGTCAGGATAATGTAAACTACGGACCGGGAAGCGACAGCAATAACCTGAGAGATAACCAGATCCAAGCTGAGATAGGAACTGGCGGTGGAGAAACCAACGGCCACTCACATGAGGTGGAAACAATCGATTATTCATCTCTAGTTGAAGCTGAGAAGTCAAAGCTCTGCAAGGGGAAAATAGCCTTTGAGCCAGAGAGAAAGATGAAAGTAGGAGAGGTCTATCGGGTAGAAGCCCGAATTGCAATTAATGAGAACGTTGAAGATCTCATCGCCGGCTTATCATCCCAGGAAAAAGCAAAAGTAGAGAGCATTCCGGTCAGCACCTTCATGAAAGTAAGGCTTACCGGTCCCAAGTTCGATATCGATCCCATAAGCGATGAAAGGCAATTGGTTACCAAGAGCGGTCATCAAGTATGGCTATGGGATGTAACTCCCCAGGAATCGGGAACATATGATCTTACCCTCTCGGCCTTTGCTGAGATAATCCTGCCAGGTCAGAGTCCCATGACCATAGACTCGAAGGTATTCTCCACCCAAATCAGCGTGACCTCAAAAGAGGTGCCTGTGGCTGAGAAGACGCAAGGATTCTTCGAGAAGAATTGGCAGTTCATTGTGGGAACTCTGATCATGGGATCCGGCCTGCTCAAGTGGATATTGAGCAAGATCAAGGCAAATGCCGCCAAGGGCAAAAGCCAGTGCGTTGATAAGGCAGAGGAACAGAAAAAGGAGGATGAGAAGAAATCCTCCTAAATTCATACAATCAACCAAAGATAGCTGAACAAAGATCATGGACAGGATGTGCCGGAGCATTGGATATCCCAATCCTCGGGAGGCATCCAGTCATCTGTTGATGTCTCACTGCTCTTATTGCCGATCGTCAGGACGGCGCTGTCATAAGCAGGCAATATATCGCAGCCCTCCAGCGATATCGCCTCAACTTTAACCTGATTGACCAGCCTACCTCCTTTTGTGACCTGGACCTTGTAATCTATGGACATAGTGCCTTGTGGTTTGAAAGATATTACATTCCAGGTGATAGTATTGCTTTCACGGTCAAAGCTGGTGATGTCAGGAGTTGCCTCTACCAGCTTCATGCCTCGAGGCAGATTGTCGGTTACAATGAGGCTGGTGGTGCAATTGCAGAGATTTTCAATGCTGAGGTGGTACCAGACAAAATCGCTGGCGGATTTATTGACATAAGCGCTCTTCTTGACTACGATCTGATTCTCGGACGAAGGAGGTTCCAGCCAGCCGCCTTTAATGACGGAGATATTGCTGGCGTAAGCCCAGCCCGCATCGTGACTTCCTGAGGCCTCCACACGGTTGACCAGTGTGTCGCTCAGGTTCTCTCCCATCTCCAGCCAGAGGGTGATCTCGGACCTCCCGCCTACGGGCAGATGGGTGAGAGTCCAGTTGGCGCTGGAGCTGGTTAGGCTGGGCCGAAGGGAGGAGTTGATATAAAGGGCTCCAGGCGAGAAGAGGTCTGTTACATAAACGGGAGAGAGCAATTTGTTGCCATCGTTTTCCACAGCAATAGTGTATCGGGCATAAGTTTTGTCAAGATTCGATTGGCTTATGATTTCCCCCACTTTGATTACATTGATATGGGGACGGTCGTAACGGGCTGTTCCCAGTATTCTCGTCTTTTGTCTGATGGAATATTTGCCGATGTATTCCTGCTCCAGGTCCATTTCGTCTTCTATGGATTGACGATAGCTGGCGCTGCCGGTGAAGTTGGCCTCGGTTTGGACAGAGTTCAGGCCCGTCACAAGGGTCTGCTTTTGCATATCAACCAGGTTGCGATACTCTTCTCCCAGGAATGTGCTGCCCGGATTTCTGGAGTAGATGCCCTCACTCCAGTTCAATGGTCGATTAGGCCAGAAAGAAATGGTCGAGTTCAGGCCGACCGGAGATGTAGTCAGATTGATATCCTTGTAGATGTAATTGGTGTAGGTCTGGATCTCCTCCTGGGAAGAGTAATTTCCTGTTCCTGATTCATAGCTCCTCTGGCTCTTTCCTATTCTTCTGTCTCCTCCCACAAATCCCGATCCAGAAGCGGATTTCTGTGAAATTACACTTGAACCGTATTCGTCGATCTTCTGATAGACTTTAAAGCTTCCAGCATAATCTTCCTGAATATCCAGGAGACTCGTCTTCCCGTCCACCAGCTTCTTTTGCAGGTCAAACCGGCCCAGTCCATCAAACTCGGAGGATTGTTCCATAACCGATTCGTTTTGATCCAGTTTTATGCGACTCTCCAGGCTGATATTTTGGGCATGGGAGAATGAGCCGGTTATGGATGTTCCAGTGATACGGTTCCTGGCTTGGGTCCTCTCTGTCCAGGGAGAAGAGGAATTGACGGTGCGCTTGTCGTAGAGTCTCAAGACGACAGGCTGCTGCCTGGCAGTTACAGATTTGTTCATCTGGATGGATTTGTTCTCCGTAATCATGCGAATTATATCTTCGCTCTGGTAGAGGCCGCTGCCATGCTCACGGCTGAATAACTCTGTGCCAGCTTCACCTAAAACTGTTACCAGAGATGTATCCTGGATCTGCTTCTTGGTGCTGGAGGATATGGCATGGACGGTATTCTTTATAACTAACTCTGGCAGGGTAGTGGAGTAGTCATCGGCCACATTGACGTACCCCTCGCCGGATACGGATGAGGTCATATCAAATTTCAAATTCGTCTTCGGGACCTGGACCATCAATGTGATCACAGCACACTCGCCGGGAGCAAGAGTTCCCAGGTGCCATTTGCCGTCTTCTTCTGTCTCCAATGAGCTGTAGAGCAGGATGACCTGCGAGTCGATGGCGTCCCAGGCGATGACTTTATCCAGGGGAAGGCTGCCAGTGTTGCAGACGGTGATGGTATAGGTGATGTTCTCGCCGCGCTTTACAGTCTTCCTGTCTGCTTCTTTGCTCACATTGAGGGAGAGGATATCGACATCGGTGCTGTCCGAGGCGTTGACAACACCGCCTTCGGTTGTTTTTGCAGTCACACTGACCGTATTGGTCTGCATCCCATAGGCATCTTCTCTAACTACACCTACCAAATTGATGGACTTCGATTCGCCCGGCTGCATAGGGCCCAGATCCGGCCAGAAGATCAGATCACCTGAAGCGGTTGCATTGATTTCGCCAGAAACATAGCTAATTCCCTTTGGCAGGGTGTCGTTAACCATGACAGATACCAATTCCTTCTGGCCGGTGTTGGTGATATTGATGCTAAATGTCACTGAATCTGAGGGCTCTGCAAAAGAGGGATTGGCTGTTTTTTCTATGCTGATATTTGCTGCTGCGTTCAGCTCCAGGGTATCTTCATCGCTCAGCTTCTGGCCGTCTTCAGAGGTGGCCTGGACGCTAACCTTGCTGATCAGGGTTTCGGGAAGCTCATCATCTAAAAGAGCCACCAGGTTGATATCCTTAGTCTCTCCCGGTCTGAGCGGACCAGGATCCTGCCAGAGCAGAGTTCGGGTGCCATTCTCCTCCTCCTGGGAGACGTCGGGTTCCAGGCCGCTCTCTACGAATACGACATCAATTCCTTTGGAGAGCTGGTCAGTTATACTGATGTTGGTTAATTCAGAATCGCCGAGGTTGGTTACCGTCAGGACGTATTGGGCATTGCCTGATGGCTGGCCGGTCTTAAGTAAGCCCTCCTGAGATATCTGGATTGAATCACTTATGGTTAATGCTTCACCCTCCAATAACGGATAATAATCTTTTTCTGATCCACCCCCAATAGAATAAGGCGTATTGCCGATGCCGTCATGGTCAGGATCCGATCCCACGTAATCAGACCAGTAATTGCCGGTGTAATTATAATAATTGCCTTCATGATAATAATAGTTGACTTTCTCGGCGGTGTTCCATTGGTTATACCCGTCTGACTGAGAGTAATTAAAATGATTCCGAAAGATGTTGTTGCTGCTGGAGGAAGAAAGGGAGATGCCGTTGTATGATTTGCCAGTAACAGTGTTGTCCGAGATGGTGTTGCTGTTGCTGGAGGAATTGAGGTAGATCCCACGGCCACAATCTGTGATTGTGTTGGCATGCATGGTGTTGTCGCTGGACGCCTGGAGGATGATGCCGGTACTGGCGTTTCCTCCGTAGCTTGAAATCGTGTTCGACGAGATCGAGTTGTCGCTGGAGGAATCGAGGATGATGCCTTCGCGGTTGTCTGTGGCGATGTTGCTCGATATGATGTTGCTGCGGGAGGAATCTAGCCAAATCCCATATTGAGAGTTATTGTTGGCGTCATTGCCAGAGATGGTGTTGCCGTTGGAGTTGGGGTTGATCCTGATGCCGTATTGGTTGTCGTTGGCGTGATTATCCGAGATCGTGTTGCTGCTGGAGGATTTGAGGTAAATCCCTGTATGGGAGTTATTGTTGGCGGTATTGCCCGAGATGATATTGCTGCTGGAGGAATCGAGGTAGATGCCGTGGTCTTTGGTGTTTTTCTTGCCGTTGGCGAGATTATCCGAGATGATATTGCTGCTGGAGGAAACGAGGTAGATGCAGTAGTGTATGCCGTAGGCGGTGTTGCTCGAGATGGTGTTGCTGCTGGAGGAATCGAGGTAGATGCCGTCGCCGCCGCCGGTGGCAGTATTGCCCGAGATGGTGTTGTTGCTGGAAGAACGGAGGCTGATGCCTTCTGCCGCGTTGTCAATGGCGGTATTTCCCGAGATGATATTGCTACTGGAGGAATAGAGGTGGATGCCATCGTAGTTTTCGGTGGCGGTGTTGCCCGAGATGGTATTGTTTTTGGAATTTATCCAGATACCTGCACCTTCCCCTGAATTTCTAGACACAAATCCCTGAATAGTACATCCGTCGGCGTTCACGGTGATAACGTTCCCGGTGCCGCTGCCGTCCACAACCGGCGAGTCGATTCCAGTCAGGATGAGGTCTTTGTTCACATTGACATTCTCATAATAGGTCCCGCTCTTGACCTCTATGGTGTCGCCGGGACAGGCGGCGTTGATGGCGGCCTGGATGCTGGTGAAGTTGCAGCCCGAGGCGCAGACGGTGAGGGTTCTTGGGCCTGTGCGGTTCAACAGAGGGAAGCTGTCCTGCTCCGATCCTCCGGGGATGGGATAAGGTGAGTCGCCGATGCCGTCGCCATCACAGTCCCGTCCCGCATAGTCTGACCAGCTGTTGCCGACGTAGGTGGTATTACCTTTGTACTCGATTTTCGTGGGAGAATGCCAATTATTCGAAGAATCGGACCAGGCATTGATGATGTTATCAAAGTTGTTACGGAAGATTATGTTGCTTGAGCAAGGACCAACTGCCAAATTGATGCCTTTATTGTTCCCGGTTACATCGTTGCCCTCGATATTGTTGTTGCTGGAGGTATAGAGGTAAATCCCATTCACGGAGTTATTGTTGACGGTATTGCCCGAGATGATATTGCTGCTGGAGGAATAGAGGGAGATGCCGTCTTTGTTGCCGGTGGCACGATTATCCGAGATGGTATTGTCGTTGCTGGAGGAATAGATAATAATCCCTGCCTGGGAGTCATTGACGGCGGTATTGCCCGAGATGGTGTTGCTGTTGCAGGAGGAAGCGAGGTAAATCCCTCCCCAGGAGTTATTATCGGCGGTATTGCCCGAGATGATATTGCTGCTGGAGGAATCGAGAAAGATGCCGCACTTGTTGCCGGTGGCGCGATTATCAGAGATGGTGTTGCTGTTGCTGGAGGATTTGAGGTAGATGCCGGCGACTTTGCTGCCGGTGGCGGTGTTGCTCGATAAAGTGTTGCTGTCGCTGGAGGATTGCAGCAAGATGCCACTGTCGTAACCTGTGGCTGTGTTGCCTGAGATGGTGTTGTCGCGTGAGGATTCGATGCAGATGCCACCGCCGCTGTTGTCGCTGGCAGTGTTGTCGGAGATGTTGTTGCTGTTGGAGGATTTGAGCCATATGCCATATCGATGGGTAGGGTTGCCATTGTTGGTGGCTGTATTGCCCGATATTGTATTGCCGCTGCTGGATTGGAGGTAGATTCCGCAATATCCCACATTACCAGCGATACTGTTGCGATCGATCTGACAATTCTGGGAATCATGAATAGCTATGCCCTCCCGAGTGTTGTTTAAGATGGCGCTATTCGTTATCCTGATGCCTTGTGATAACTCGATGAGGATGCCCTGGCCATTATTATTTCTTATCTGACAATCCTGAATGAGACCGTCTGTAGCTTTCACTTCGATTCCCGCATGGTAAAGGCTCGAGTTAATTATATTCAGACCGCTTATGACGCCTCCTGAACCGCTCAGAGTAATTGTGCTGTCCACACCATTGCCTTTGATCACAGGAGATCCCACTCCTTTGATTGCTATATTTGCCTTATCAATAACAATCGAACCAGAGTACGTCCCGCTCTCGACCTCTATGGTGTCGCCGGGACAGGCGGCATTGATAGCGGCTTGGATGCTGGTGAAGTTGCAGCCTGAGGCGCAGACGGTGAGGGTTGTGCCGGTCCTCTCTGTCAGCGGGAAGCTATCCTGCTCTGACCCGCCAGGGATCGAATAAGGCGAGTCGCCGATGCCGTCGCCATTGCAGTCCCAGCCCGCATAATCGGACCAGCTGTTACCGACGTAGGTGGTATTGCCTTTGTACTCGATTTTCGTGGGAGAGTGCCAATTATTCACTGAGTTGGACCAGGCATTGATGATGTTATCAAAGTTGTTACGGAATATTATGTTGTCTGAGCAAGGACCAACTGCCAGATTGATGCCTTTGTTGTTCCCGGTGACATCGTTGTCCTCGATATTGTTGTTGCTGGAGGTATAGAGGTAAATCCCATTCACGGAGTTATTGTTGACGGTATTGCCCGAGATGATATTGCTGCCGGAGGAATAGAGGGAGATGCCGTCTTTGTTGCCGGTGGCACGATTATCCGAGATGGTGTTGCCGTTTGAGGTTATGTAGATCCCCGAATTGCTGCTCCCCGAATTCCTGGCCACAAATCCCTGAATAGTGCACCCGTCGGCGTTCACTGTGATCGCGTTCCCGGTGCCGCTGCCGTCCACAACCGGCGAGCCGATTCCAGTCAGGATGAGGTCCTTGTTCACGTTGACATGCTCATAATAGGTGCCGCTCTCGACCTCTATGGTGTCGCCGGGGCAGGCGGCATTGATAGCGGCCTGGATGCTGGTGAAGCTGCAGCCTGAGGCGCAGACGGTGAGGGTTGTGCCGGTCCTCTCCGTCAGCGGGAAGCTATCCTGCTCTGACCCGCCAGGGATCGGATAAGGCGAGTCGCCTATGCCGTCGCTGCTGCAATCCCAGCCTGCAAAATCTGACCAGCTATTACCGACGTAGGTGGTATTACCTTTGTACTCGATTGCAGTGGGAGAGTGCCAATTATTCGCTGAGTTGGACCAGGCATTTTTGGCATTGTCCAGGGTGTTCTGGTAGATGGTGTTTCCAGAGGAGCTTTGCAGGGATACGCCATATCCTCCTTTGCTGGCACCGTTGCTGGTGATTCTGTTGCGATCGATCTGGTTATTCTGGCAGTTTTCCATAATAATGCCACCCAGGCCGTTGTTCGCGATGGTGTTATCCGTTATATTGATGCCACTTGATGAAATGATGGAGATGCCATAGCCATGATTATCTCTTATCTGGCATCCACGGATAATACAGTTCGACGCTTTTACATCGATTCCGGCATGGGGATTGCCCGAGCCGGTCACTACCAGGCCACTGAGGATGGCTCCTGAACCGCTCAAGGTAATTGTGCTGTCCACGCCATTGCCTTGGATCTCGGGAGACCCCTCTCCCATGATAGCTATATTTGCCTTATCAAGGACAATAGGCCCAGAATATGTCCCGCTAACCAGATGGATGCTGCCACCGGGGCTGATCGAATTTATGGCCTGTTGGATGCTTCCGCCAGGGGATACCTGGATGAGGAGGATTTCATTGGGCTGATCTGGTTCCGATGGGGGGATTTCAGTTGGTTCATTTTCTTTCGGATTTGTATTACCCTGTTTAATATTGTCCTTGGAGTCTATTTCCTTAAGGCTGTCATAACTATTATCGATTATGATATTGCTATTTGAATTCTCCAAAAGTATATCATATTTTGAATTTTTTAGAAATGTATTTCCCTTGAGTATATTACTATCCGAGTTTTTCAAATATATTCCATTGATGTTGTTTTCTATAATTGAATTATATAATATAGAATTGTTCGCTGAGTCTTCCAGATAGATTCCATCGAACCCATTGTTGTTGATCTTGTTTCCGTAAATGATATTGCTGCTTTTGCCTTTCAAATGAAGTCCATAGCCTTTATTATTTTTAAGGGTGTTATTGGATATGCGATTCTCGTCGGAGAATATAAGGATTCCTGCTTCTGGATTTCCAGAATTCATCACCACGAAACCGTCCACAGTGCATGCGCTGGCTGTGATGGTGATGGTGCTGCTATGTCCTACGGCAGATACTACAGGTGCTCCTTCTCCGGTATCGACTCCCTGGAGGATAATACCCGGCTTGCTTAGGTTAAGGTTTTCATTGTAGTCTCCACTCAGAACATAGATTATTGCGCCAAATTTGGATTGATCTAAAGCATCCTGGATGCTGGTAAAGTTCACACCTGGCATCATCTTGGGTCCAACCACATTCCCAGAGATCTCATCTGGATTGGGCAATGGTTCCAGAAAGAATCTGCCTATATCTCCAGAAAAGTCACCTTCTTGAGACGAATTGGGGAATTCAGGAGGAGATTGGCCATTACCAAAAACGAATAAAGTAAAAAAGATCAAGCAAATAATTTTTCCGCTTTGGTGCATTGGCTCCCTCCACAATTTGAGATTCAGCTTATATTAATAGGATGCATTTAAGCTTTTTCTTTGGTTTAATGTATGAGTTGTGCCGAAAGTTTTACTCTAAATACTCGTCAATTTGCCATAAAATAGAATAGTAAAAACCAAAACCGGAAGATAGATACTCATATTTCGCCCCAGTGAGTTAGTAGACATAATAGATGAGTTTAAATTCGCAGGTTCTTGAATGTTATATTATATTAATAATGGATTTGTAGAAGGTTCATGTTTATGGGGACAGTAGCGGATTGAATAGTCTCCAAATGCTAACCGAGACGCTGGCCAGCTAAACACATCCAAGTTCACAAAAGGACGCACAGATCGACGAACAAAAAAAGTTTTAAAATGTAAAAAATCTTAATGAGGCAGCAGAACTGCTGCTGCCTGCAAAGCCCAGTTGATGAATCCATCTGGGAAGACGCCAATCCAGAGCACTGCTAAGAGTGTCAGGACGAGCGCTACCGTATATCCCTTCTGCTCAGCGATCTTGGGGCCTACCGGTTCCTTGAGGTACATGTAGCTGATGATCCTCAGGTAGTACACCAGCGACAGAGCGCTGTTCAGGATGGCAATTATTGCCAGCCAAACCAGGCCGGAGTAAATGGCCGAGCTGAAGAGCACGAACTTGCCGATGTATCCTGCCGTGGGGGGTATGCCTGCCAGCGCAAACATGAAGATGAGCATGCAAAACGCTGTTATGGGCGCCCTTTTAGCAAGACCGGCATAGTTGGATATGTCATCCGGGTCGGTTTCGCTTCCCTTGGATAACATGCTCGATACCTGAGCGGTGCCGATGAAGGCTCCTGTCTTCATGAGAGCATGTCCCAGGATAAGCAGCAGCGCGCCGGCAATGCCCAGCTGATCGGCCGGCACCAGCCCCAGGTTAAGCACATTAACCGGAGCAGCACCATAGGCAGCTCCTACCACTACAAAAGCGATGGCGATGTAGCCCGCCTGAGCAATGGAAGAGTATGCCAGTATGCGCCGGACATTGTTTTGCCAGCAGGCGGCAAGGTTACCAAGCGTCATGGTAACAGTTGCCAGGATGGCGAAAGCCATGTACCATTCCATTCGCAGAGCCACCAGGGCGATGATAATTACCCTGAAGGCGGCGACAAAGCCCATCTTTTTGGAGCCTGCCGCGAGCAGGGCCGAGACCAGGGGCGGTGCGCCCTCGTAGGTATCGGGAGCCCACATATGGAAGGGAACCAATGCCATCTTGAAGCCGAATCCTACTATGACGAAGAGCAGAGCCACCAGAGTTGCCGGGCCAAAGTTGGCCAGCGATGCTGCAGCGATATCTGCCAGATGAGTGGATCCTGTCATGCCATAGAGCAGCGAGAAGCCGAAGAGCATGAACGCAGAAGCAACTGAGCCGAAGATGAAGTACTTCATAGCCGCTTCCAGGTTCTTCTTGGTTTTATCAAAGGCTGCCATGGCATAGGTGGACAGGCTGGCCAGCTCGAAGCCTACGAACAGGGTCACGATGTCGATGGAGCTTGAAACCACCATCATGCCCACTGTGGCAAAGAGCAGCAGTGCATAATACTCCTCAGCACCTTTGCCTGTATACCTCGACAGTGAGGCTATCACTACCAGTAGCGATACTACCAGGAAGACGACCTTGAAGAACTGAGACAGGGCGTCGACTGATATGGTATCAAAGAAGAACAGGGCGGGCTTGATGGTCAGATTAGAGGCCACCAGTCCCAGAGCTACTACCAGCCCAGCAGCGCTCAAGTATCCCATGAGCTTGCCGCTATTCTTCATCAAGGACCCCAGCAGTACGACGAGCACTGCCAGGAATGTGAGTAGCGCTTCTCCCCAGAGGGGTGCGTAGTGTGAAAATTCCACTTCAGATCACCCCCATCTGGGTCAGAGTAATAACAGGCTCCATGACCTGAGTTGCCGCTGTTCCCATTATATCTGTAATCAGCCCGGGCTGAATGCCGAAGATCAATGAGAGCACTATGATCATGGCCATGGAGAACAGCTCGTAGGCATGCGGTTCATGTACATTCATATATTTCTTCAATATCGGCCCGAACATGGCTTTTTGCATGGCCCAGAGATGATAAGCAGCCGTTATGGCCACGCTCAGGAAGACAACGAACATGGTGTAGCCGGGCAGCGTTGCATAAGATCCGGTCAGAACCATGAACTCAGCCACGAAGCCGCTCATGCCCGGCAGTCCCAATGAGGCCATGAATCCGGCCAGCATGATGACTGCGAATTTGGGCATGCGATCAGCCAGTCCACCCAGATCGGCAATGACCCTGGTTCCTACCACGTGCTGGATGGTACCAGCAGACATGAAGAGGACGCAGGTGATAATGCCGTGAGAGAACTGCTGGAACATGGCTCCGGTAACCGACATCCAGGTAAAGGCCACGGCTCCAAGTGTTACAAAGCCCATATGGCTGACGGATGAGTATGCTACCAGCTTCTTGATATCCTTCTGAGCCAGTGCCATGAAGGCTCCGTAGACAATGGAAATCACCGCAATGATGGCGATGATGGTCACGAATGCCTTATCGACGCTGGGGAGCATGGGCATAATGACCCTGAAGAGGCCGTATCCGCCCATCTTAAGCAGCAGAGCTGCCAGCACAACCGAACCGGCTGTTGGTGCCTCAACGTGAGCATCAGGCAGCCAGGTATGGAAGGGGAAGGCAGGCATCTTAACCAGGAATCCCAGGAGAAGTCCGGCGAAGATGATATTGAGCAGGCCAGTTGGGAAGATGGTCTTGTCTGCTGTCGCTGCCAGCAATGTCAACATATCGAAGGTTCGTGTCCCCTCAGGCGTCTGGTAGGTGAAGTACAGGGCAAAGATGGCCAGTAGCATTACCAGGCTTGCCACGTGGGTGTAGATGAAGAACTTGATGGCAGCATAATCCTTTCTCGGTCCGCCCCACGATCCAATGAGGAAGAACATGGGGATGAGCACTATCTCCCAGAAGATGTAGAACAGGAAGAAGTCCAGAGATGTAAAGACTCCCAGCACGCCAACTTCATTGAGCAGAAGCAGGGCAAAGTACTGATTGGGCTTCTTGGTCTCTCCCCAGGAGTATATTATTACCAGTACCGATACTATAGTAGAAAGCAGCACTAAGGGAAAACCTATGCCGTCGACGCCTACGGTGTATTTGACGCCGAGAGACGGAACCCAGTCATAACTCTCTACGAACTGCATTAATTTGGAAGTTTTGTCAAACTCCATATACATTTGCAGGGATAGGGCTAAAGGTATAAGCGAGGCTATTAGAGCCACGAATTTGGCCTTGGTTCCCGCAAAGAAGGATACCACTGCCCCCAGAAGGGGAATGGCAATCAATAGCGAGATCACATTTGAGATCATACCAGGCCCACCTCCATAGCCAGAGTAATTACAACCACCAGCACCACTACTCCCAGCACCAGTGCTGTGACATAGTTTTGCACCACACCGGTCTGAACCTTTCTGATATGCTGTGCGAATCCCATAACCCAGGCAGACAGCCAGTTAAGCCAGCCGTCCACCAGCTTGATGTCGATCATATTGCAGATCAACGCCGTGCCGTAGACTACTGTCTCAGCAAACCAGCCGGTCAGGATCTCATGCTGATAGTATCCCTTGAGCAGCAATTTCCGGATAGGGTCCTTGTCGCCTGTAACCTGGCTTGGGTCAAACTTCTTGATTTTATCCCAGTAGAACAGCCCGGCTGTAAGAATACCGCCAATGGCTACGATTATTGGCAATATCTGGATGTACCAGGGCTCTCCCGCTTCTCCTTCTCCGCCTTCTTCTCCTTCGCCAGCAGCTCCATGACCGCCTTCAGCAGCTTCCGAAGCTCCTTTCTCCTCTTCAAGAGCCGCACCCTCGGGAGCGGCGTGCCCTTCAAGGACATGTCCACCGATTATGCCAAGCTGGGCAAAGTCTACATCGTAATGTTCGAAATTGGAATCAAGATAGCTGTAGAAGTCTTCTTGAGCCGCAAAGCCGAATCCAAAGGCAAATACTGCTAAGATCACCAGCGGCCCGATCATGACCATGGGCGACTCGTGTTTGCCATAGTCGGATCTTTCCTTGCCGGTAAAGACCGAGAACCACATCCTGAAGGTGTAAATAGCCGTCAAGACCGCTGCCAGTACCAGCATTATGTAGGGCAGGAAATTGATCATTACGCCGTACTCGTAGGCAATTACTATGATCTCGTCTTTGGAGAAGAATCCCGTGAATAATGGGAATCCGGCCAAAGAAAGTGCGCCTACTAGCATGGTGTACATGGTCCACTTCATGTATTTTCCAACGCCTCCCATCTCTCGCATGTCGTTGGTATTTACGGCGTGAATGACTGAGCCTGCACCCAGGAAGAGAAGCGCCTTGAAGAAGGAATGTCCAATCAGATGGAAGATGGAAACGCCCACCGCAAAGGTTCCAACAGCTGCTCCTACTCCTAAGCCCGCCATCATAAAGCCGAGCTGCGAGACTGTGGAAAAAGCCAGCACTCTCTTGATATCAAAGGAAGTCAGACCCATGGTTGCCGCAAACAGAGCAGTGAAAGCACCAACTGCAGCTACTGCCGTCAGCCCGTAAGGTGCGGCGTAGAAGAGCGGGAACATTCTGGCCACCAGGTAAACACCTGCGGTAACCATGGTCGCAGCATGGATCATGGCTGAGACGGTGGTTGGACCTTCCATGGCATCAGGAAGCCAGACATGCAGGGGGAACTGACCTGATTTGCCCACTGCGCCGCCGAGCAGTCCCAGAGCGATGAGCGTCAGCTGATCTGCTGGAATCTGGGCCACATGAGCATAGATCACCGGGAACTGCAAGAGGTACTCTCCGGGTGCGAGAGTGAGGTTCAGGTTGGCAAGATTATTGTAGAGCAGAATTATACCTGCCAGGAAAAGAACGTCGCCCACGCGCGTTGTCAGGAAAGCCTTCTTAGCAGCCGCAGCAGCGGAAGGTTTTCTGTACCAAAAGCCGATCAATAGATAAGAACAAAGTCCCACCAGCTCCCAGAATATGAAGAGCTGAAGCAGGTTATCGGCATAGATCAGGCCCAGCATGGAAGCTGTGAAAAGCGCCGCTTCCGCAAAGTATCTCGCTGCGCCCGGATCGCCATTCATGTATCCATTGGCATAGGTATGAATCAGTGTAACCACGAAGGTTACCATGAGAAGCATCACTAGCGCCAGTGGATCAATCAGTATGCCCACATTGAAATTAGCGAACCAGGGCATGGACTGATGAATTATCTTATCCGGATATGTCTCTGAGAATATTCCCAGCGATAGTATGAGACCTGCAAATGTCGCCAGAACGGTAAGGAAGCCTCCACCTCTGGGCAGATGCCATCCTACGAATAGGCA
>JAQTYS010000020.1 GCA_028688175.1 Methanothrix sp.
GCCATGCCCCCATCGAGGTGCAGGAGAAGGTAGTCTCAGAGTCGAGCATCAGTAAGAGCGATGTAGAAAAGTTGATCAGTATCGAGAATTATCTGCAATAATTATGACTGTAGATTTGGTGCAAGCGTCCCCCGGTAACCGATGGAGCGATCCATCTCGTTATATCATGGGCGTGTTCCTGCTCCTGGCAGGGCTGCTTGTAGTGTACATTGGGCGATCGGCCATTCCTCTGGTATTATCTGCCGCACTGCTGGCCTTGATAGTTGATCCAGTTATTCGGTTCCTGGTCGTGCGTCTGCGGATGAATAGGACTCTGGCAATTGTTATTACCTATTTGTTCGTCGTGGCCATGCTGCTCTTAGTTCCCTTGCTCCTTATCCAACCTCTTGTGGATGCCGCTAACTTTGCCCTGAAAATTGATCCCAATTTGATTATACAGAGATTGGTCAACTTTATCCAATCTATTTCCACCCAGCTGCAAGACCACCAGTGGCTGGCGGGAATATTGAATCCCCCAATTGAATCCTTGCTCAAGGCTCTGAATTACTCGGCATCATCTGCCTCGACACCTGCTCCCGTCGTGCAGATGTCGGTTGCCGACTTGAGCAGCCGACTGGGAAGGGCACTGGGCGCAGTAGCAGGATTCCTGGGACCGACCTTTTCCGGTCTGGCTTCGGTATTGTTCACGCTGCTCATGGCGCTGCAAATGACCCTCACCGCGGGTGAGTTTAAAAACTGGTTTTCCGACTTGATTCCTCCCGGCCACGGACCTGAGCTTCACCTTCTGTTTGTAAAAATCCACCTGACCTGGACCGGTTTTCTGCGCGGTCAGATGCAACTCATGCTGGCGGTCGGGCTGCTCACCTGGATAGGAGGTTTTATCCTGGGATTGCCGCAGGCATTTTTCCTGGGCGTCATTGCGGGATTCATGGAGCTGATTCCCAATGTCGGTCCGGTTCTAGCAGCTGTTCCAGCGGTTCTGGTCGCTCTGCTCTTCGGATCAACACATCTGGCATTAAGCCATCTGACTTTTGCGCTGGTAGTTATTGGTTTTTATACGCTTGTCCAGATGATGGAAAATCAATTCCTGGTGCCAAAGATAATGGGAGGTGCTGTCGATCTTCCTCCCCTGATCGTTTTGATCGGCGTCATAGCCGGTACTGAGGCATTTGGCATAATGGGCGCGCTCCTGGCTACGCCAATGATTGCCACAGGAAAATTGATATTCCTTTATATTTATGGGAAGATCATGGAGGACACGCTTGCGCCAACGCCGGTTGGATCAAAGCCGAAATAATAAAGGGACAAATTTTTAGTTTTGCCATTGATATTTGATAGCATTCTTTGGGCAGACATCCACGCAGACGCCACAGAATATGCACTCCGTGTTTTCCATACGCCCCTGCCGGACCATATTGCTCACATCAAGCCCCATAGGGCAGTTCTTCGAGCATTTGTTGCAGTCTGTGCAGCGGCCAGCATCAGCAGACAGGTGAAGAGCAGGCCAGCGGATCAGATTTCGAATCTTTCTTCCGATGATCATTATCACTGCAATCGGGCAGAAATAATGGCAAAAGCCGCGCTTTCCGCCCAGAAGGGCAAATGTGGTCAAGAACGTGATTTGAGCGAAGAAAATTATGTATGCACCCGGTTTGGCAATTGAGATTCCATGATCGGTATAATAAAAAAGATCAACGGCAATAAATCCTCCGGCAGAGCGAATTGCAGAGATGAGGGGGATAAAAATAACTGCAAGGAATATGATATATTTAAGCCAGTTTAGCCTGCCTGCAATAGCTGGTTTATTATTTATCTCAAAGTAAATCTCCTGCAAGCCGCCGGCAGGACAGAGCCAGCCGCACCAGAGCCTGCCCAGGAACAGCGAACTGATAAAAAGAAGGATAAAGAGGATCAAGCCGCCGGTGACAATCCCAACAGAAGCGCCCTGGGTTATTATCGGACAGGATATATACGCAAACGTAGCCGGCAATAGGACGAACGAAAGAATAATCAACGTCTTTCTGATCCTTTGCCTGCATATGTTTTCCATACGGATGTGCCTCATAACTTCTGATCTTAAATATTTTTGCATGAGGCTTGCGTATTGGATGGAATGTTGCCGATGGGTCCTGAATTCTGTAAAATGCTGCCCGTGCACCCGCGGCCCGACATGTGAGTCAAGGCGAGGCGGATGCGGGGGCAGATTCGCGTTATGCCCTTCCTCGCCTGTTAAAACGGAAGCGAGCTACCTATTACGAACAGGATATGTAGATCCCAGAGCCGAGAAACCAATTGTCATCCACTTTCATTGCATAGGCGATCTTGAACTCATCTCTGTTATCGTGAGCGGGATTTGGAAAGATGAAGTAAGTAAATCCTTTCCCCTCTTTTGCAGCATTGAGGGTATTCCTGAGGGATGGGACGCCATTAGAATCTGTTACATCCAGCTTGTTTTTGCCGATCCAATCAGGTTTGAACGGATGTGCCAGGCAAGTTCCATTGAAATCATAAGCGTAGATGTATAGGTCTTTACTGACAAATGAGCTGGTATTATTGCTGAATTCCTCGAGTGCTCTATCTTTGCCGACCACACGGGCATAGGCTAACGCCGACTCAACAAACGAGATAAGTTCTGTCTTGTTGGATGAAGTGGTTAGTGATTCATTTGCAGAACCTATAGATTCTTCTCTTGCCAGAGCCGATTGCATGAGCAAAACCGTGGCAGTCAGCAGCAAGATCACTATGATTAGCGCTTTGCAGTTATTCATATTTATCAAATTTAGTTTGACCTTCCTGAAATACTTTTGCCGCATCTGTATCATCTCTTTTACCTCGTCGAGCCGGGTGTGAAATGCCACCGCCTGGAAATCCTCGGGCCGCCTCCAGACTTCAGGGACATAATACGGTTCAACCGGCATCCATATAGGGGCGACCAATACATTGAAGGTCTCCTGGTGGATAGAGACGGCCGGGAGGAAATTCGATTATTTCTTGTCCTTCGGATGTTTAATATCGATTGGGAAGAGGTAAATCAAATCCACAGGTTAGTCAATGAGGCTCAACAGGAATGAACGCTGAAGTGGGGGGTTTAGAGCTGGAAGCGGGCAGCAAGAATCGTTACATAGTTTTGCTGCTTGTTCTTACCGGCGTCTTGATGGCAGTAGTTGATGGATCCGTAGTCAGCATTGCCCTTCCAACAATTACAGAATATTTCCATGTCAATATCGCCCAGTCACAGATGATCATGACCTCTTATCTTGTCGCACTCACCAGTTTGCTCATGATCTTCGGCAAGGTCGCAGAATACGTGGGCAAGGCCAGGCTCTTCTTTCTCGGGATTGCCCTCTTTTCCTTCAGTTCTTTCGCCTGTGGCATCTCCACTAGCTTGAACCTCCTTGTGATCTGCAGGATAATCCAGGCCACTGGAGCTGCCATGATGTTTTCTATAAGCTCAGCCATAATCTTTCAGTCATTCCCGAGAGGTGAGCAGGGCCGGGCCATGGGTTACATCGGTGCCACCGTAGCTATCGGTAGCATATTGGGACCCACATTGGGCGGGTTCATAGTTGACCTATTGGGATGGAAGTATATTTTCCTGATAAACGTGCCAATAGGCATCATTCAGTTGCTGCTCTCTTCCAGATACATGAGAATTGAGGACAAAAGATCCAGTAGCTCAGAGGTAGACTGGATTGGCGCAGTAACCCTGATTGCCTTCATAGTCTCTATGATGGCAATATTGGGCCAACTTTCCGTTAGCTTCACTTTTCAGCCTGCCAATGTAGCCTTGGCTTTGATCTTTTTTTGCTCTCTGGCAGTTTTCGTGATAAATGAATCCAGGCATAAAGCTCCGCTGCTGGACCTCTCCATCTTTCGTTACAAGATGTTTGTGCTGCCCTGTATCAGTATGGTAATCTTCTTCGTGGCCAATCTGATGGTATCCATTCTGGGGCCGTTCTATTTTGAGGGCGTGAGGGGATACACGCCATCACAGGTGGGTTTGATCTACCTCATAGTCCCAGCAATAATGGTCATTGGTGCGCCGGTTATAGGCTGGATCTATGACAACCATCAGTTCAGATACTTGGCCGCCCTGGGAATGATGATCATGGCCTTCTCCATGATGCTCCTTGGCTATCTTGCGGTAAGCATGGGTAGCGATCCAGGATTGATGCTGCTTGCCTTTGTCTTCCTGGGCATAGGCGGCGCCTTATTCCAGAGCCCCAACAACACCGAGACAATGAGATCCCTGCCTCGTGATAAGATAAACATCGCCTCCAGCTTCACGGCCACGATCAGAAACCTGGGAATGGCATTGGGCGTATCCTTTTCCGGTATTTTAGTATCTCTGCAGCTTGCCCAGGCAGGATATTATGGGTCCATTTTAGGGGCAGGTCCAGTGCTGCTCTCTGCTACCATAGGTCGAGTGATGATGCTGGCGGGGATATTATGCTTAATCGGAACCGTGGTCTCCATATACCGAGGACTGAATTGCGCTTAGAATCATAAATCGATCACCTAACGAACATGTTCGTCGCCTCAAACTGGTAGAGGCAAATCTATATGCTGCCAAGAGTTCAACGTCTCATCCGATGGTAGGAAGGTTATGAGTATGACATTGGAAAAAAGCAAAGTGAAGAATGTATTGAGCTACCGATGGGCGGTGTTCGGCATCCTGGCCTTCGCTTACTTCTTTGTATACTTTCACAGGGTGTCCTCGGCGGTTGTGTCTGCCGATATGCAGACCACCTTCCAAGTAAGCACTGCCGCCTCCATCGCACTCTTGAGTTCTGTGTATTTCTACGCCTACACAGTCATGCAGCTACCGTCTGGATTGTTGACCGACAACTGGGGACCACGCAAAACGGTCAGCCTCTTCACGCTTATAGCCGCAGCCGGCGCGATCCTCACAGGGATCGCATCTACCTTCGAGACGGTCATCGCCGGGCGGTTGTTGATAGGCATAGGCGTGGCCATGGTTTACATCCCCACCATGAAGATCCTGGCCGCCTGGTACCGCAAGAATGAGTTCGCTTCTCTTTCCGGTATCCTGTTAGCGGTGGGCAACATCGGAGCCCTGAGTGCCGCTGGCCCTTTGGCCCTGATCTCCGACGCTCTGGGCTGGCAGCAGGTCTTCATCATACTGGGCATGATAACGCTCGTCCTGGCGGCATTAGCCTGGATGATCACTCGGGACCGTCCCTCGGACATGAACCTTCCCAGTATCCAGGAGATCGAGGCCATGGAGTTGGGTGAGCCAATAACTGATACCAAGACGATGGAGAAGATCCCAATGGGCAGAGCGCTCCGAATGACCTTCGGGGCGGGGATGAAGTTCTGGCCCCTGGCCATATGGTTCTTCTTCATGTACGGCAGCATGATGGTCTATCAAGGACTATGGGCGGGACCGTTTTTCCATGATATCATGGGATGGGACAGGCCCACCTACGGGCTGGTGCTGACCTTCATCGGGATAGGCATGATCTTGGGCTGCCCTACTGCCGGGTACATCTCTGATAAGATCCTGAAGTCTCGCAAGAAGGTGCTCATAATAGGGACTGTGGTATATACGATCATCTGGGCGATAATATGGATGACCGCCGGGCATATCACCAGTACTCAGACCTATATGGCGATTAACTTCGCCTTCGGCTTCTTCGGCGGGTTCTTCGTGGTGAGCTATGCTCAGCTCAAGGAGCTGTTCCCCATAAGCATTGTGGGGACGAGCACCGCGGCTCTCAATGTATTTCCCTTTGCCGGTGGGGCTATATTGCAGCAGGTCTCCGGCCTGATGCTGGCCACCAGGTCCCTGGAGTCCTACCAGGGTTTATGGTTGTTCATGCTGATATGCATGATTATCGCAACGGTGGCGGCCTTGCTGTCCAAAGAGAAGGAGCCAGGGAAGGCTAATGGCTATTAGATTTTGTCATCTAGGCAGAAAAGCAGTATGCGGGTAATTCTTCATGTCGATCTGGATGCCTTCTTTCCTTCCGTAGAAGTTCGAGAGCATCCGGAATTGAAGGATAGGCCGGTAATTGTTGGGGCAGATCCAAAAGAAGGCAAAGGCCGGGGCGTCGTTAGCAGTGCCTCCTATGAAGCCCGCAAGTTCGGCATCAGGTCAGCCATGCCTATATCCAGAGCCTGGAAGCTGTGCCCGGAAGGCGTTTATCTACGACCTCATTTCGACCTCTATATCCCGGCGTCCAATAGCATAATGAAAATTCTCAGGAGCCATGCTGATAAATTTGAGCAGGGCGGAATAGATGAAGCATATCTCGACATATCGAATTGGGTGAAGGACTTCGATGAAGCAAGGGAATTTGCCGGGAAACTGATGGAAGAGGTCCTGGATAAGGAGAAATTAACGTGCTCCATTGGTGTCGCGCCCAATAAAATGCTTGCCAAGATCGGTTCCGATTACAAGAAGCCTTACGGGCTGACCGTAATTAGAGAAGAGGATGCGAAGGAGTTCCTTTCGCCCCTAAAAGTCAGAAAGATACCGGGCGTTGGTCCCAAGACCGAGAGAAGGCTAAAAGACCTCAAAATCGAGACCATAGGCGATCTGGCCGCCATAAATCCTGAGCAATTAACTCGGCTCTTTGGGGTTTGGGGTAGCAGGCTTCATGAATACGCCAGTGGCATCGATTACAGTGAAGTCATAGAAGGATATGAGACAAAGTCGATCGGGAGAGAGGTGACCTTCGAGAAGGATGTAGACGACGAGAAGCAAATTCTTGGGATCCTGGATGAACTGGCAGATGAGATACAGAAAGATCTGATCGATAATGGACTCCGCTTCAAAACCATCACCATTAAAATCAGGTACGAGCATTTCGATACCTATACTCGCGCCAGGTCTCTGTCTTTTCCAACAAATGACCTGGGTATTCTCAGAAATAATGCCCGAAGATTGATTGATGCCTTCTTGAGGGGAAACAAGAAGATCAGATTGATTGGGCTGCGAGTCTCAACTCTGATATGCAAACAATAGGCATAGACGCCGCTTATTCACTTCAATCCAGCCCCTCCTCGCGCACCTCTGGACAGCCCCCTCAGCCACCTCTGTATCATCTCCTCCACCTCTCATGATCGGGCGTGGAAGACCTACGCCAGGATCCCGACAACCCCGATCTCCTCTACAACCAGGGGCCTCTGCTACGTGGACCTCGGCCAGCTTAACCAGGGCATAGAGCTGCTGCGCCGCTGCCTCCCGCTCGCGCTAGGCCACTCGCACGCCTGCGTGGCCCTGGGGCTAGCCCACCAGCGCAAGGGCGACCTCCCGCGGGCCAGGGAGTACGCTATTGCCCGGCTCTGTCTGCTGATCCCAAGAACCCGGTGGCCCTCAAGAACCTGGGCGCTATCTTCGGCCAGGAGAAGGGCAGCCTGCGGGCGCTCTACTGCCTGCGCCGCTCCAACGAGTTCGATCCCAACGACCCCCAGGGAGACGCATGTGTTGCGGGCCTTGCCGGGGAGGGCCTTTTCGGCGCGGGAGCTGGTGTGCATCAAGTACGCCGGCTTCAAGAAGATCGAGCCGGGGATGGATATCGGGGTAGATCTGGGCGAGGAGTGGGGATGGCGGAGAGGCTGTTACCGAAATAGTTGCATCTTGCTTACGGGTATTTCGCTGAAGTGCCGAAAGTTATATCTGCTTTACAATCTTTACAAGATCACCATGCTTGCCACAAAGCGAGTAGCAGTTACTGAGCCTATATGGGCCGAGCTATCCGATCTCAGGAAACCGGGAGAGACCTTCAACCAGCTCCTCGCAGAGATGATCGAACGAGAAAAGAAGGCTCGTTTGATAGAGCATCTGAAGCGGATTGCCGATGAAGGTGATTTCGTGGAGTTGCCTCCTTGAGCCGCAAGGTGGTTATCGATAGAAAGGCTCTGTTATATCTATCAGAGCTCCCAGAGAAGAGCCAGCGGCTTATTAAAGAGAAGTGCCACGCCCTTGCCGAAGATCCCTTCCCAGGCCAGGGTGGTGATAAGGAGCTGCTGCATCTCGAATTTAAATTCTATCGATTGCATATTGGTCGATCGTTCACTGTGTTTTATCAAATCTGCGAGGAGGAGGAGCTTGTCAAGATCCTCGATATCGTGACTATCGACAAAGCACACAAGCTTTACAAGCATTTCGAGGGGTGATGCATGCGCATAGACGCCGCTTATTCTCTTCAATCCGGACGCTATTTTATCTACCTTTTTAATATTCTATTTCCAATGGAGATCGGAACCTGGCGGCTCAATTAGAGTTCTATGACATTCTGCGAATTTTTGAAAAAAAGTGCAACAGAGCTACACCCCACTCATCACCCCTCCTCCGGCTACCGCCGCCAGGCCCTCCAGAAAGAAGCCTGGGAGCTGGCCCGAGATGCCCACGCTCTGCAGAAGGCCGCTCGCGCACCCGTGGCCCGCCAGGAGGCAGATAGGCTGCAAGGCGAGGCGGAGGCTGCCCTGGCAGAGGCCAAGGCCCTCAAGCTCCAGGCCTGGCAGGAGGACCTGATCGTGTGGCAGAGGGAGTTGGTCAAGCAGACCCGCAAGGGCTCCAGGACCTACAGCTACTGGATGGCCTGCTGGCGCGAGGGCCGATGGTCGAGAAACATAACCCACTCCTACCTTCATCTCGACCTGAGCCAGCCGCATGGTAATGAGCAGTTCTGCGGTTGCTCAAGGCTTAATATAAGCATTCAATCCGATGGTGATCGGCTTATCATTAACTTTAGCGGTAGTAACGATATTCCCATGTGTACTTGCGACAACAAGGGTTTTACCGGATGACGATGGGGTTGGTTCTTCCAGGTCAATTTCTATGAAGAGCTTGTTATCCTTGATTTCTACTTTCAGAGTCATACGAATTCTCCTATTAGCCATTTTTTCGACATGCTCATCTATTATCCTTTCCCTGAGAGATCCTCAGATATTTTTAGATGGTTTTCGCGCTGCAACCATTTATTACTTTTCCTGTGGGCCTTTTTTTCTTTAACGGTAGAGAGATCGTTAGCGGCGTGTTCGGGTCGTTGCCTCCAAAAGTATAATCCTCCCTCCCAGTAATTCATATTCTTCTCGCAGATCCTCAATGTCTTTTGGTCCGCTTTCATCCAGCCAACGAATTCCTTGGTGATCTTGCTTGGCGGCAAGTCGCTGGAGGTGATCTGGGCGAAGAGAGGGGATGGCGGAGAAGGTGAGGGGAGAGGAGAAAGGCGTCTCTAAGGTGGACTCCCAGGAACTGGCCAGGGATGTCTAGACTTAGCAGAAGGCCGCCAATGGTCCTCCTGGCGCGAGGGCGGGAAGACACGCAATGTGCACCTGGGGAGCGGCAGGAAGATGGGCGGAGAAGCGGAAGGCCAGGGAGAGGAAGGAGGAGGCGCTGGGGATGTAGGCCTATCATGACTTAAAGCCCGTATGAATGGTCTTATACGCAATCAGTAGGTTTTATAATGCGTGCAACTTAGTGCATCTTTTTATTGTATCCCTTTTTAAGGATGGATTGGTCATGATTAAGTTTTCAACTTCTGCATTACTGAATAGTGTCCTAATATAATCAGGGACGGAGACTATTTCTTTCTGGCCGATATACTCTAACCTATCTGGAAATTCCTCAAGATAGTCAGCTAGCATTGGCCAGCGTAATGAAAGGATTGTCCATAGGACTAGTTGATGGCGATCAATTTCGACCTCCGATAATAAAGCTAGTACCCTGTTCGCGTTGTATGCATTAACAAGATGTTTCATAGATCGTGGATTTGGCTCTAAGAATTTTGAATACGGCTGAAGCGCATGTTCGAGTCGATCGATAATTTCGGGCGCAGCTAAGCGTACGGCGGCTTCTTCTCGAATTGCACGTTGCTCTGCAAAGGTTCTCTCTTTTTTGCTTTCTACCAATCTACGTACCTCTTCCTCACTCTCTGCATTTGCAACTTCATCACGTGCTTTTTTTTGAGCATTTGTCAGGTCAGCTTTCATTTCTTCCGGGTTCAGGTGCAATAGATAAGTCCAATATCTCTGTTTCAATTCTTCAGTTACCCCTGGCATCGGCGTGGAGAAACGGAATATTTTCTCCAGAAAAAGTGTTCCGAGTGGTTTACCAGATTCTTTAGCATGGTAGTTTAGCTTTTCATATACTTGTTCATAAGACGCATTTATCCAGAGACGATCTGCGGCTACTACGAAAACAACTGGTGCTTGATAAAACAACGTTTGTATTCCATCCAGCAACTCAACAACATAACTACTCTGGCAACGATCCAGATCATCAATGAAGACCGCAACGTGTTTGGGTTTGACATGATCAATTAGTTTTTCAAATCGTCTCTTAATTTCTCCCATTGGATCATTTGTAAATTCCGTATAATTTTGTGCCGCTTGCGCTGAGCCAAACAACAGAGAACGGTTGATAGCTATGACAAATGTATAAATTGCAGAAATGATCAATGAACTCTTCCAAATTATATCTAAAATAACAGAAGTATCTTTCCAGGAATCTATATTCGCAAATATAGAAAAATCTCTTAAATTACTAATATCAATTACTTTGTATATAATCAAAGGGCCGACCGAAAACAATATCCCTAGTAGCAATAAAACAGCAACAGGATATTGTATGTGTCCAGAATTAAAACGCCACCAATATTCCTGTATTTTATTTTGCATACTAAGCTCTTTTTTTATCTCTTGAAAAACGCAATTCATGAGTGACCACCATGGCGCACGAATATGCTGATTACGCCAGGCATTGAACTCAACAACTAGCCAATTCCTGTCTTTTTTTAATTCAGCCTTTGCAAAATTGAGCAGAGTACTCTTTCCGGCTCCCCATGGGCCATATAAAAGTATGTGATTTGCATTAGTAGTTTGGCTCGGTAATTTGCAGAGAGCGCATCCTTTGCCATTGCATGCTCGACAATAAATGCTGCCCCTAATGAGAGCGCATAAATAGCGGGCGAATGCATCACGTCCCAATAAATCATCGTTAGGTTTTTCGAGCGGATCATCTTTCCAAGTCGGGACGTTATCATTATTATTCCAGTCCAAATTAGGCAATTCGGAGCTTACCAGTAAGCTTTTGTTGATGATCTCATCGAAAAAGATTTCTTTCCCTTCAAATTCTCTTGAATTATGCATTAGTCGGGTCAAATATATCTGCGAATCATATTCAATATTACGTTGTGCCCAAAATTCTCTAACTCCATTAATTATTGCCCATTTTGTTATATACGTTGTAGAAACCTCACTATCACAGAACTCATATATAATCGTATTTATCAATCTAAGTAAATTCCGTGGATTATTAGCAGAATAATATAATATAGTGTTTTCAAAAAAATCCGCGATATCTGATTCCACAAACGATTTTAATGTGTTTATTTTGCCTTCGCTATATGCCATCAATCTCTTACTTAGCATTTCAAGAAGTGTTCGATTATCCCAATGAAGATTAAATACGTCGATTCTATCCGATCTAATGCTATACCTTAATTGATGCCCAATTTCCGTAGGGATAAACAGCTTTGTGGCAATATCATCTAATTCTAAATACTCGAGAGAAGTTAGCAATGGTAGAATAAACCTACCTATTTTGGCATGACTTAATCTATTTTCGTCAAGTTTATCAATTAGAATATAAATGGATATAAATCCTGCACCCTTGATCAAATCTTTTAAGTTTCCTAATAAATCTAGACCACCTAAGGCTTCAAAACGTTTATCAAGAGCTGATCTATTGAGTTCTAGATTGGCTTTATTTTTTATTTTTCTAATGGAGGCTACAAACAAATTTTCGTGATTAAATGGGTGCTTATAAGGGTACTTACAATGGTACTTATCAATGAACCAGATAAGACTAATTTTATCATATGAATCTAGATTATCTAATAAATATGGCGATTCTTCTAATTCTTTTATGAAGCTATTTAAACACAATTTAATAATTTTATTTATATGGTATTCTAAAGAAATATTTTCTAAATATGTATCTTTAAAGCTTAAATCAGAGAAAGGCATATAGTCTACAACAAGAATTTTAGCCGATTTGATCTTCAATAGTTCTTGCCTAACTCTGCTACAAATAATACTCTTGCCAGAACCTCTATCACCAATTATTATAGTCGATGTTGGGTGCCTAGGATCACCAACAATCCGCTGAAAATACGGTGGGTTAATAAAAAATGATTTTGCATTAAACTTCAGAGTCTGCTCCTCAATTTCTGCGGAAGACGTACCGAAAGGATTTAAAGAAAATCCCCACATCCTAGTTAAATCATCGGGTATCATAAATTTCCTCAAACTGTATCGCTAGACTTGATTTATCCCAATTAAAGTCTAGACTACCAAATTGGATAAATAACTAAGCCATGATAGGTGGCTTTAGACAAGCAAACTCTTTGATATTTCCCATTAGTATTCGTGATCAATACGACATGGTGCTAAGAGCTAAGAGATCTGGTTAAGGCCTCACTCGACCCGGCATCTCTCCCGCTAGTGTCCATTCACAACGATTGACTCTTTAGCCTAGCACCAATACACAGCTCTATTCGTATCACCTCCTCAACCTCGCCAGACCGGGCGCTGAATACCTCCGCCAGGATCTCCTTAGCCGCCTTGCAGCTCCATAGCTCTGCTATCTATAGCCAAGGCTCGATCGGCTTCATCCTCAGTCTCCAGGGTCATCTCATGAGTAAGCCTCTAGCGTTCTCTGGTTCCCCTCGCTCGGAAGTGGGCTTTGGCCACCATCCGTGGAGTTTCACGGGGGCCTTCCTCGAAGTAGAACACACAATCGGCCAGCTCGTCTATCTCCTGCAAGTGAGGGTCCAACGCCGGGCGCGTAGGCAGGACCGTGGCTTCCCCAGAAGTCTGCCTGAGGGCTTCGACCAGGTACTCCCCCATTTCTCTGGCATCCTCGTAAAGCAACGGTCGTGCTCCACGATCAGGAAGCTGTGATGGTTTTCTCCAGGATGGTCATGAGCTGAAAGACCGTGAAGGCGCAGCGCACTTCCACTTCCGCGAAGTTGCGGTTCAGCTGATTGAGGATGCGGGAATAGTTGCCGTTGATGAAGAGGATCTTGCAGCGCTGCAATTCCAGATGGCTATTGATAGCACCCGCCAGCAGCTCCACAGGGGCAATGTGGAAGCTGTTGGTCTAGGGGAAGAGGGAGACGGGCGGGCGGAGTTCGATTTTCAGGATGGAGAATAGGTGACTTTAGGGATATGAGGGCGAGGCAAGAGGATGGGGCGCAAGTGAGGGAATATCATGGATCAATTAACGTTGGATTCTCCTCTTTTTTGACCTGTAACATTTAAGATATCAACCACTTACATAGCTAACATGAACTCGAATGAGGAAGCCGTTAGCCAGATTCAAAGTCTAATTGAGAAGCTCGACAAGTTGCCAGATAGTCATCCAAAATTTCAGACCGTGTACCACGCTTCAAACGCGACTAAAATAGATAGCATAAAGACATCACTCACTATCGTTATTGAAAGGGAATATGCTAAATCTAATATGAAAGATCAGCTCTTGACCCAATTAAACCGCATCAGAGTTAGAGCAGTGAATTTAACGGATGATAATGGTAAGGCTGTAGTTCAAGACGATTTTGATAAAGCAAAAATTCTACTTGTGGATTTAATGCACGATATACAAAGTGACCTATCAAGAGGGATCCCCCCGGAAAAATCCATTAAGCCTTTCATTAGCAATTTTATAATAAACCAGCAGACTACAACGATAGATATCATTGGCCTGCTTGAAAAAGCCATAGAATCTGAGTCCATACCTGAGGTTAAAAAGAAGAATGCACTTCAGGTACTGAAGGATCTAAAAAATGATCCCGTTTTATCACAGCTTATAGCGTATGGAATAACTCAACTTGCGGCTAAAGCGCTAGGATAACGACTTTAATAATTGCCCCTCATCTACGTCCATAATGACCGACCACCTCTCCCGCGCCCTCCAGCTCCTCGCCTCTGGCCAGCTCGGCCGGGGCACAAAGCTCCTGCACCGCTGCCTCCTGCTCGCGCTCGTCCACTCGCATGCCTGCGTGGCCCTAGCGCTCGGCTACCAGCGGGCGAGCGTCCTCCCGCGGGCCAAGAAGTCCACCATTCCCCGGCTCTTGCCCCAGAAGCACCTCCTGGTGGTGCAGGATATTCCAGCGCCTGAAGATCTGCGCGGCCTGGCCAGAGATGGGCTCTCGAAGATTGCCCGCGAACTCAAGGCCCGTGGGCCACGCATGGACGGCAGTCTCCTCTCTGGCTGGGCCATGCGGCTCTTTCGCGGCAAGCCGCTGGAGGAGATCCGGGAGATCGCCTTCGAGATCGGGATGCTGGGGCAGCATCGGCGGGACGAGAGCGACCCCAGGGAGTCGCATGTTCTGCGGGCTCTGCCGGGGAGGCCCTTCTCGGCGCTGTAGCTTGGGCGAGGATTATTAGCTTTCAGAGAGAATCATCAAACATTTTCTCGCAAGCTTTTTTAGCCATACTTTGGTATTTAATGCAATGAATCCATACTTTCTCGCCTTTGAGCTTCTGGTTTTGCTGCTCTTCCTGATCTGTCTGCAAAACGCATGGAGACGAGGCTCCTGGGTGATCTGGCAGCTTCTTGCCGGGGTGTTCTTCGGCTTGCTGCTTGAATGGGCTACTATTCAGCAGCTCGATGCTTACCAGTATGGACATTTTCTGATAATGCTTGGCCCCGTTCCTGTGGTCATTGGCGTTGCCTGGGGAACGATCATCTATAGCGTTCGTGCTTTTTCCGATAGCACCAACCTTCCAGAATGGGCCCGGCCTGCGCTTGACGGCCTACTGGCCTTGAGCATCGACCTTTCCATGGATGCCATAGCCATCCGCCTGGGAATGTGGGATTGGGGACATGGGCTTGATTATCAGTACTTTGGGGTTCCTTACAACAACTTCTGGGCATGGTTCTGGGTAGTGTTCTCATTTTCATTCAGCCTTCGACTGCTATCAAAACTTCCCGGCTTCTGTGGGCGTTGGCTCTCCCCGGCAGGAGCAATAATCTGCGGCACCGCTGGCGTGCTCATTACCAACCGTCTCATTACCGGCATCTCCAATGAACTGGTGCATTATTCGGTCATCATCGCCGTCTTGGGAGGCGCTCTGCTGTTGGTGCTGGTACTACGCCCAAATAGAATCGGCCAGTCTCAGGGTGCATTTATCTTTACTGTGCCTCTCGGATTTCATGCATATTTCCTGACCGCAGGATTGATTTCGAGCGTCATTCTAGAGCCGCCTTTTCTGCTAATGGTAAGCATTATCATGAGTTTGATAGCCCTTGGGCTGCATCGAGAAGCCATAAAAAGCTGGTATCGGTCCAAATGACATCATGCGGCGTTAGACGCGATAATTGCTGTCGAATATGTGCGTCTGACTCTTTTTGTCCTGCTCAATACTCCCGTTGGCATCGGTCTTGATCATCCACAAATCCATCCCGCCCACGCCGTAGGATGATGTGCGGCCTGTCATGATATAGCTGCCATCAGAGGTCTGCTGGACGGAAGTGCCAAAGTCATCGCCTTTTCCCCCAAAAGTCTTGCTCCAGATCTCATTTCCTGCGGCATCGATCCTGATCATCCATAGATCAGTTCCGCCTGCGCCATAAGATGATGTATGGCCGGTTATGATATAACCGCCATCAGAGGTCTGCTGAATGGCAGTGCCATAGTCATCGCCCTTGCCGCCGTAAGTCTTACTCCAGATCTCATTTCCTGCGGCATCGGTCCTGATCAGCCACAGATCCATCCCGCCAAAACCATTCTGAGAAGTATAGCTATCAATGATATAGCCGCCATCAGAGGTCTGCAAGACTCTACTGTTGGCGTTAACGCTGGTGCCGTCAACCGGCAATCCCCCAAAGATCTTCTCCCACTGCTTGCGGCCCTGGCTATCCGTCTTGATCAGCAAGATATTCTCTTTAGACGAATCGCCGGCAACGATGTAGCCACCATCGTCGGTCTGTTGGACTGAAGACCCGGTGGACATTTGTCCAACAGATTCTTCGTAGGCGAGGGTCTCATTCCATTGCTCGTTTCCCAATGAATCGGTCTTGATCAGCCAGACAACACTCGGACCAAAAGAGCCTGTAGCACCCGTTGCGATGAATCCGCCGTCCTTGGTCTGCCAAACAGAAATGCCGCCATCATCCCATGCTCCTCCGAAGGTTTTATCCCACTGCTTATTTCCCAATGCATCGGTCTTGATCATCCATAGATCTCTTTCACCCGCGCCATAAGAAGATGTCATGCCAACCATGATATAGCCGTCATCGGAAGTCTGCTGGACGGAAGTGACAAATTCATCGCCCTTGCCTCCCATTGTCCTGCTCCGAATCTCATTGCCTGCAGCATCGGTCTTGATCATCCATAGATCCATCCCGCCTGCTCCATAGGATGATGTATGGCCTGCCAGGATATAGCCACCATCAGAGGTCTCTAGGACGGCAGCGCCAATATCATCACTCAATCCTCCAAAGGTCTTCTGCCAGGAGTCGATATGAGGCTCATCAATTTTTTCAATTACTTCTGGCGCATCTATCTTGAATATCTCAGATCTACTATCATCCGTTTCATTCGGCCCGGCATGCAGCCCATCTCTCACCCGAACCTCTAATCGAAATTCGCCTTCATACGCGTTCCAGGGCCACTGGTTGCTCAATTGCCAGTCGGTTGCGGGAAGATTGTTCAAAAAGAACCTGTAAAGGATCAAGTCGCCATCCGGATCTGAGGCATTGGCCGTCCATAATATAACTGTGCCTGCGTCCTGCGGGCTTGACTTATCCGCGGTCAGGTTGGTTATGACTGGCGGAACATTGCTTGCCGGTGCACTTCCTGGCGTTGTGTATGTTCCTGAGACCTCGCCTTTCAGGCATCCCGGTGCATCAACAGAGATGAAGACCGTCCGGTTCTCGGAAGGAGTCTTGTTGCCAGATGTGTACTCGATAACATATGTCCCTGTAAGTATCCCTTGGATTTGCCGCAATATTTCTGAGAAATCTGCCGTTTTTATGTCAATCCACAGACTTAAGGATTCATCTGCCAGCACCCTCATATCAGCATACTCTGCCAGATCCGAACGTGGCACATTCGCATCAACGTTTGCATTACGAAAATCCGGAGAGACGGCTATCAGCATGGCACCGGATTTCAATAAATCGCTCTTGACATCATCCATTGCATAAACTGAATCGGATTTTCCATCGCCTTTCTGCTGGGATGGTTCATCCGTTACCACGATGATTATCTTCTGAGCCTCTGGCCGAAATCCAAAAGACAGCGCCCTCTCTATCCCATCTAGCGAATTTTCCGGCAAATCAGGGTTTCCGCCTGATGTAGTGAGTCTTCCTATGGCATTTCTAAATGATACCGCATCATTGGTCCAGTTGACCTTAGTCGCTACATCAGCGCCATTGAATGTGACCAAAGAATATCTGGCGTCAAGCTTGCTGGAATTGATCTTTTGGGTCAGGTCTTTAATATTCGATTTTAATGCATTTATTTCGCTATCCATGCTGGTTGTCTCATCAAAGACGATTCCCAGGTCAAGCTTCTGTCCCGTTGCATTGCCTGTGAAATAGAAATTGCGAATAGCAGTATCCTTCTCATCTTCCCTAATCTTGAAGTCTTCCTTCTTGAGATCTCCGTACATTGCACAGAATTTATCGATAAATATATTGACCTTTATTTTTGGAAAAGCTGCTATATCAATCCCAATAATTTTGATTTCATTATTTTTCTCAATTGATGATGAATTGGATGGCATATCTTGCGTCTTTGCATCTGTCGCAGTAATCTGGTTAGTGATCGCTAATATTATTAAGATAAATACTATAAACTTAACCATATTTCTCTACGAAATACACATCAATGAATTAAAGGTTTTGCATGGCGCTCCATTTATGTCGCATGCCGCCTTTCCAGATAACTTACGGCCAGTAGCAATACCCCCGAGACGGCCATGCCCAGCAGTGGGCGGCTTTGGCCCAGGAATAGAGCAGTTGTTCCTCCACCTACGAGAGCACAGAGCGCCCCCCCTGAGGTCAGGCCCAGTCGCTCTTTGTAGAATCCGGCAACTGTCGGCAGGAGCAGGCCGCTGGTGAAGACGGTGTAGGCGATGAGCAGGGTCTTGATAATGCCTGGCAAGGAGATTGCCAGGAGAAGAGCAGAGGATCCAATGAGCACCACTGCAATCCGAGAGACGTTCATCAGATGGGCAGCGCTTGCATTGGGCCTTGCCATTTTATAGATGTCAAAGGTGAGGATGGATGTGACTGTCATGAGGCTCGTGTCCGCTGATGACATGAAGGCTGCCAGAAGAGCTGCTGCCACCAGTCCTACCGTTTCCGGCGAGAGAAGGCCAGTCATAAGCGGTAAGATGGCCTCTTCCGGAGGAAAAGCAGGATGAATTGATCGGGAGAACACTCCCAGGGATGTGATGATAAATGCCAGCGGTATAAGGATGATGGCCGCGAATAATGCTGAGATTTTGGCATCCCTAGGACTGGAGGCGCAAAGCAGGCGAGAGTACATATCCGGGCCTACTAGATAGGCCGAGCCCACTACTATTATCATGGATAATACCTCCCAGCCGCCCATTTGAGCCGAGGTGGGAAAGCTCTGGCTGGAAATAGGGCCCCATCCTTCAAAATTAAGAGCTGCAAAAAATAGGACTACCATTCCAGTTATTATTATCAGAAACTGCACCAGATCGGTTCTGATTACTGAGCTTTGCCCTCCGTGCGCTGTGTAGAGGATGAATACCAGGCTGCAGACAATCATGAATGTTGTGCCGTCACCTCCAAAGATGGCGCTGAGGACCTTGCCGGCAGCAGAAATCTGCACGGCAATCACTCCCATCCAGGAGATGGCGATGAGAAGCGAGGCGGCAGTTCTCACTTTCTCGCCGTAAAATGAGCCCACCAGTTCCGGCATAGTGTAGAAACCCTTAGACCGGATCTTCTCGGCGAGAAAAAGCGATAAGACCAGCATTCCAATGGTGCCGGAGAGCATCCACCAGGCTCCCGGCAGGCCTTTCTGAAATCCCAGTCCCGCCATGCCGATGGTGGAAGAAGCCCCTACGATTGTTGCACAGAAGGTGCCTGTGAGGAGGATCCTTCTTATATTTCTGCCACCCAGATGAAAATCCTCCAGACCCCTCAA
>JAQTYS010000021.1 GCA_028688175.1 Methanothrix sp.
GGTCTCATGTCTGGCTGGTTTGGTCCTGACTGGTGAAGGTGAGAGATTCATGGGTGTGATCCAGACACCTTCCTCTTCCAAAGCACCTAATCTTGCCACAGTCTGAGCACCAAAAATCCCACAGAGCCTGTCAGGACAGGCTCGTGCTACTTCTTTTTGTTAATTCATCTACTATTTTATATAATTTTTATTTATCATAATGGCAGGGTGTCCCAGGGGTGTCCCTGCCTTGTCCCGACTCTAAAACAGGCTTCTGCTATTGGTTGGCTGGGGTGGTAGGGTTCCTCTCCTATTGTAATAATAAAACAGAGAATAGAGGAGAGGGGTGGGTGGTGGAGTAGAGTGGTAATAGAGAAGAGTAGGGTCTCCAACCCTGCCACCCCAGCCATCAGTATCAAAAGGCCAATTTGTTCCTGGGACAGCCCTGGGACAGTGATGGGACACCCTGGATAGACAGGCTAATTGATAATCTATCAACTGGTATTCATAGTTAAAGAAAAATAGGAGACTATTACAAAGAGTGGGCAATGGTTAGGAGGGTGAATTTTGATCTTAAAGAGATACCTAATGAAGTTTAGATTGTTGTTTTGGAGATTTGAGTGGATAATACTGATTTTAATTCTGATCATTTTATTTATGGATTTTACTTTATATAATTACTTCATATCTCCTGATTCTATCTTTGATGATAAGCTTAAAGTAGTAACTACTTTAGGGCAGATCACTTCAATTTTCATTGCGGCTATAGCAATAAGTTATCAAGTCCAGGCTACAAAAGAGAGAGAAATTCAATTTAAGGTCCATCAGCAAAGAAAGGAGACCTATGAGGGGCTTCTTAAAGTTATGGAGAAAATTGCAAAATTGAACAAGGAGAAAGATACTGACTTAGTGGGGAAAATGGAAGCCGATTGGAGAGAGCTTCGGCCTAAATTGATTGTTTATGCATCACCCAAAGTCATATCTGCATATAAGGCCATAGAGAGAGCAGGCATTGAGTCTAAAGGTGACTCCAATGCTGCTGTAAAGAGAATAGCTGAGTTGTATCTTCAGATGAGATCAGAGGTAGGTTTTGCTGCTGAAGATGTACCGACCAGACAATTACTTAGCTTCTTTATCACTGACATAAATGAGCCTCAGTATAATGGTCTCTTTGATATGGATGGCTACCTTAAGTAAGAAAGGCTCACTATCCTCTTCAGATGCTTTCCTGGCATGGAAGGCTTGATTGTGTTTTTTAGAAGTGTCCCAGGCCTGGCTCCCTTATGTGGCCATGATGAATTTAATAAGCTGACATGGCACATAAGGTCACCAGGAGAGACCTCAAAGAATACTATTTTGACAGTAAATCAGGCCATTATTCATTAAATTCTAATAAAAATATACATTAGCAAATTAATGACATGATTTATTTCATCTTTATTTCTATCAAACCATTCTTTCTTGATATTTGTATCTATTGAGTGTGCAGCCTTATCCCCCTCTTTTTTACATTTTATCATTCTTTTTATATATGGTACATTCAATGTAGAGGATATTAAATTAAAATCATTGATATTGGTCTCTAAATTTTTTAATAATACAGATAAGGGTTGATGCCTACCTATATTCGCATTAAAGTATAAATCAGATTTAGGTGGAGCCAATCCATATCTTGATCTTAAGATATCTATAATCAAATTCTCTATAAGCTTTCTGATCATTACTGCAAGAGGGATGAAATGATCATGATAATATAATAGATTTATTTCTTTTATTATATTATGATAAAAAACATCATAGTCACCTGCCACCACAAGGAAGTTCATGCTGCTTGGTGATGCAGATGTATTGTAATTAGCTTCTAGGCTACTGTAGATTCCTATAGCCTGTGCTGCAGCATTATTTCCTGATACTATAAATACTGGAGCTTTTGTTATTGGATGAAGGATAGTTATATCTGAAGCTGTTGTGCCCTTTGCAGCAGTATTTTCAGTACCTTCTACAATATCACTATCATTCTCATCTGGCATGGTAGGTCATGAGATACTATTATTTAATCTTCTCACCAATATAAATTTCATGGCCTGCCATTTTTTCATACTCATCAAGATGATTCTTAAGCCATATGCTCAATTGTTTTGCTGTTGCATATGGGACTACTATGGACTGCCTGACCTCATGCACCTCATATAGTTCACCAGTTTTCTCATCTGGCTCCACTCTTTGCTCAAAGAATACAAGTCTAAAATCATAGGGACCAAAAGCGCCACCTTGGACTCCTGTAGCATATGTCTCAGAGAATCCTGGTGCTTTCACATTCTTAGTTTTTGAGACTACTACATCCTTTCCCTCTCCATCTTTTATTATAATTGGCATATTTATCACACCCAAGGTCTGAGTCATCCTGAGATTGATACTATATCTAGATTTCTCTTTAACCCTCACAATTGATTCAGTCTTAGAAAATGCTATGCTAACACTCATCTTAGTCTTCTTTTTAAGCCTATAATTCATCCCAGCCCCATCACTAGGGAGGGTGTGACTCAAAACATCCCCAGGGTGTGGCATTTATATGAGTGATATTTAAATAATTATGTCCCATAAATGCCCATTAGTTTAAATATGACCACCTCATAATGGATTAAATATGACTAATAAAATCCAATTGAAAACCCCAGAAGATGTCAGGAGATATGTCTGCAAGGTTTTGAGGACCATTCAAGAATCAGGAGATGAGAAGGTGATAGAGAATGCTGGGAAGATCTCACAACTGCTGGGCCAGTGGATCAAAGCCTATGAGGTCCAGGAGCTGGCAGACATAAAGAAGAGGCTCAAAACTCTGGAGGATAAGAATGCCCTACGATGATCTGAAGAAGGCCCTGGGAAGGCTTCCTCAGGCAGATGACGGCCAGACCCTAGACTTCCACCTGGAGCCCTGCTCAGGACCTCTCTGGGATGTGATCACCTTCCTGGAGTCCAGGCCCAAATTAGGGCCAGCAGGCAGGTCCCTCTATAATGCCCTGACAGGCTACAGGCCACTGTCCCAGGCACAGGAGGAGCTGCTGGTGAAGGTCCTGGCCAAAAAGGGCTGCCCTGAGGCTCTCCAGGCCATCAAAGATGAGCTGGCCAGCACTCTCCAGGCCCTGGCAGCCTGTGATCAGGAATGCAGCCAAAAACCTGCAGGCTGGCATCTTCCAGGCCCCTGGGGTCTCCAAAATCAGGGCTAACCTGGACATTATTCTTTTTCTGTTATCTATATCAAAACACTACTATTCAGCCCACAAAATAAGTATGCCCAAAACCAGCATCAGTGGACCCAGACCTTCTTTTGAGGATACTTTCCAGCTCACACCCCATGATGGTGTGGGATAGAAAGGAGCTATTCCCATAAAGTCTGGAATGGCTGACCTAACAAAAGAGCCTCTGAGCCATGTGGTCAGCTCAAAAGAATAATAATCTAAGGAAATAAGTCCAGCTATAAAAAGTATTAATGGAAGTTAAGACCTTCCATGAAGCTTGAAGTCTCTGGCCTCTTCAGCAAATTCACCTCTGATCCTAATCTCATGCCCACAGGAGGGGCACTTTTCTACAGGTCCGCAGTCCCTCAGCTCTAATGTGGCCTGGGAGACTGTGAAAGCCTGAGAGCAGACAGGGCAAACCCTGTCCCAGGTATCATGCCATTGAGGAGCAGACATGGTTTATCTCCTCCCTAAAGCATGATCCCATGCTTTGTCCATCTTCTCCAGCTTCTCCCACTTGGAATCAGCAGCATGGCCCTTCAATTGCTTGATCTCCAGGATGACATCCTCCCATTGAAGGTCTTTGGCCACCTCCTTGAATGATTCACCACCTACTGCCCCATCCTGTGGCTTTGTGATGGGGAAGAAGCTGGCCTTTAAGGTGAATTCTCCTTCAGGGACCAGGCTGTATAGCTCACTTTGGCTCAGTTTCACAGTCATGAGCTGGCCCTTTATTGCCAACTTTGAAGACCCTTGAAGGCTCACTTCGTCAATCTGGCCCACTTTTCGTCCATCTAGCTTTATTGGTCTTCCGTTCAACCACCTGCTGCTGCTTTTCAAAGACTCTGGGCTGATGTAAATGCCATCCAGCACACCAGTCTCACAAATCACACCCTCAACAGTGAGGGTCTGATATTCCTCATTCTTGGCTATTATTTTGCCTTCTCCTTCTTTTGTGAATTTTAGACTCATGTTATCACCTTTAATGGCCTATTCAATCGAGTCTATTCATGAGATGTACATCCAAAATGATCTTATAATTTTATAGGACCAATATGGTATGTCATTTTTGTATTTTAGGCCCAAATCTCAATCTATAAATTGAATAAGCCATTATATTTGGTTATTTTAAGCAAAAGATTAAATAGTTTGTGCTACTGACACAAATACTACCAGAAAGACCAGGAAATGGTGAAATTCATGCCAATAGACGTTAGATGTCCACACTGCAATAATCTTTGGACTTATAAAGGCCATGCTGTAATGGCCACATGTACCTCATGCTATCGGAAAGTAAAAGTTCGCAGCCTGCCTGATCATATTCCTACACTTAAAGCCCCTGCAGGAGTTAAGAAGCTGCTGAAAAAGCCCCTGGAGAAGCTTCCAGATGGTGCTACTATCCTGGGAGAGACCCAGGAGCAGACTACAGGTAGGGTCCAGACTCAGACCTTCACAGTGCCAGCAGCAAAGAGGAGCCACACTGTCAGGCCCCTGGTGGTCAGGGAAGTGGTGGGCAACTGCAGGTTTTGTGGGAAGCCACTGAGGGAAAAGCCCCAGCTTAATGTGATGCTGGATGAGCATGATAGATTTCACAGCACCTGCATACTTTCCAAAATAATCATGGAATCAGGTGGAGATTTGCAGGCTGCTGCTAAGCAGTATGGTGTCCCACTATCTGAGCTGCAGAAGAGAGTCCTGAGACTGAGGGAGCTGGGATGGAAGCTCCCTAATGAGGCTTAATTAGGAGGTTATTAATTATGTCAAAGAATAAAGAAGATATCATATTTAATGATCCTGAGCTTGATGAAGAGTTAGCTGCTGAAACTGATGAAGAGCCCCAGAAACCTGTGGAGCTGCCAGAGACCAGGCCCAGGTGGAGTCCAGCAGGAGCCTTTTTCCCTGGTGCTGAGCTGGCTGAAGACAGCCCCAGATTTTGCCAGGATGGAAAGATGGTGGATCAGCTTTCTAATGAGACTGTGGACCCTGACAGCATGAACTTTTTGCTGGCAAAGCAGAAGGAGGTCCTGGAGCCTGATGAGGCTGGCCCCATTCCTGTGGGTGGATCATTCCGATCCCCAGATTATGAGGCCCTGGATGAAGTTCTGCAGCATGAGCTAGCCTGTCCATTCTGCAATGAAAAATTTTCAGAAGATGACTGTGACCCCAAAGAGCTGGGATCACTGGTCTCCTATGGAGGCACTATTTACCACTGGAGCTGTCTGGCCTTATGGATGCTGATTTTAGCAAAAGGCCACACGGAAATTGCTGCAAAGAGATTCTTTGTGGACATCAGAGATCTGAGGGCCATCAAATCCAGCTATAGGGCCATCCCCTGGGGTAGACTGGGCTGGAGAAGGGAGGGCAGCCAATGAGCACACCTCTATCACCACCTCAGCACCAGAATCCCAGAAGTGACAGGCAGCAAGAGCTGGCTGCCCTAAATGATCAGTTTAACCTGGCCACTGGTAGGAAGTCAAAGCCCAGTCCCTGGCACAAAGAGCCTAAACTGAGCAAAGGCAAACAGGAGGCACTGGATGCACTGGAGCCACAGAAGAAGAGTGGCGGCTTCTACAAAGAGACAGAGGCCATGAAGAAGCAGCAGGATGCCTTTGACCTGGCCCTGAAGAATGTCAAAGCACCTGGGACAGGCACCTGGCAGGCCACACCTCCCACAAAGAAGGAGAAGCTCCTGGCCTGGCACAAAGCTCTGGGATCTCCAAAACATGTGGTGGATGCTGAGCTGGCACAATTAGAGCAGCAGGAGGGCAAAGCATGAAAGCCTGCCAGAAGACCAGGAGGGGATCATCTCAGGAAGGCTCCTCCACTGGTCTTAATTTAGATGCATTGAGGAGGAAGTACTCATTCAGGTCCAGGAGGTGTGATGATGACCAGGATGGTCAGGCACTATAAAGGGCGAAAACCCAACTTGCATTCAGAAAATGGGGCTCCCACACCAGCAGAGATGAAAAGGTGGCAGAGGAGAAGGGAGACCTTAGAGAAATATGAGAGGATAAGAAGGCAGGAGATGAAGTAAAATGAATATTAAAAAAATATTAATTTCAACAGGATTTATTTTGGTCCTTTTTATAGTCATAGGGGCCATTGTACCACCCATTGAGTCACCAGATGCCAAATATGATGGAGACCTGATGCTCAGTGTTGATTGTTCTTCTCCTTATCAGGTTAATCTGAAGTGGACTAAAGACGGTCCTATGGGCAGCCCTGTGAGTGGCTCTGATGAGGTCACAAAGTCTGGTCACTACACTTTCAATGTTAAGGGTCAGAATGTCTCCCTAACAGCTCATGCTCAAAAGATAGATCCATCCAATATGGAAGATGAATTAAAGCTCAGCATCATTGGAAAGAATGAATTTAAAGAGGCATCCACCTTCTCACCAGGGGAAGAAATTGGAGGCACTCTGACAGGGGCAGAAGACTTTGCTTTTAAGGAGACAAAGGATTAAATAAGACAGATTTTGCCCCTCCAGCTCTTTAATCCTGAAGGCATGGACCTTCTCCTCTACCTGCTCCAGACTGATCAGCATTCTAACCCTCTCCTCCAGAGTATTCACTCCCTGCTGGGCCTGGGCTCCTGGGACAGAATAGCTGCCAGTCTTTAGGACACTGGCCATGACCTCTCTCCTCACCCATTTGCTGAATGCCACTGCTTCTGGCTTTCTGCTCTGGAATACTAAGAGCATGACATTCTCCACATCTATGAAAACCATCTCATTTATCCTGGGATCTCCAAAATCAACATGCCCTAAGCCCTCCATACTATGGAGGGCTTGGCTGATAGTGAAAATACCCTCAGGATCTAATCTGTTCTTTACATCATCAGTGCCTACAATCTGTAAAGAATCGCAAACGTCTTTTAAAGTTACCATTGTTTCCCCATCTGGTCTGGTGATCTTTCTGAGCTTCCAGCCATGCTGCGCCTCTGTGAAAAGCTCCATTCCTTGAAGTACCTGGGGCTCCTCTGCAGCCTGGACTCCTGGGTCAAATGGATTGAATTTCTATTTTCTCTTATATTCTCTTTTATTTTCATTAAAAAACTCAAAATAATAGTTATTTTGTCTAACAGAATAATATTTAAACTCTAAATGCCTTGAATATGGTATGAACAGAGTGAACAAAAGAAGAGTCTCCATTTCAGTCCCTCCTGATGACTATGAACACATCCAGGAGTTGGCTGAAAGATTTGGATCTTCTATGGACAAGATAGGAGCAAAGCTGGCACTCTTAGGCCTGCAAATCTGGGAAGAAGACCCTTCAAAGATTAATTTCTGCCCATGTAAAGGGACCTGCCCTGACTGTGAGGTGAGATCATGCCAGTGAGGGATCTAACAGTATTATTCCAGATCATTGATAAGGTCTCAGGCATTTTGGACCCCATCCTGGATAAGATGGATGCCATTGATGGCAGGGATGTGGTGGCTTCTGCTGATATGGATGTCTCAGGAGCTGTGGCTGGAGCCTCTGCCCTGGAGTCCAGTCTGGACTCACTACAAGGGGCCAATGAGAAGGTGGCTGGCTCCCTGGATAAGGTGGCTGCCTCTGAAGATAAAGAGGGAAAGAAGGCAGAGGAGGCTGGAAAGAAGACCAAAAAGAGTGGTGATGATGCCAAATATGCCACAGGCCTCTATGGGACATTGCAGAGGACCCTGGACAGCACAGCCTCCAAGTTTGAACACCTGAAGGATAAGCTGGACCCCATCAAAGGCAAACTCCTGGCAATCCAGGCAGTCCTGATAGGCTTTGGCACTGCAGCAGTGCTCTCCACAGCAAAGACCCAGAGCCTGGTGGAAGAGCTGAAGGGTCTGAAGGGTGAAGCCTATGCTGCTCCACTCATTGAGTGGGCAAATAAGGGCTCTGCTCTTGATTATACCTCAAAGTCCCAGAGGCTCACCATAGCCACTGACCTCTCAGATCTTGAATACAATGTGGAAGACACTAAAAAATATGGTGAAGAAATAGAGAAGTTCTACTTCCAGAAGACTGGAGCTTTGAAGAGATATGGCATAGCATCTGCTGCTGAGCTGGCAAAGACCCTGGCTGCTGCAGAGAAGTCTGGTAATCTTGAATCTGTCAGGAGGATGTTCTCTGCAGGTGCTGTGAGTGAGGAGAAGCTGTCCAAAGAGATGGACAGGCTCAGGGTCAACTATGAGAAGTTTGCTTTTGCCACTGATGAGGTGGTGAAAAAGCAGGCCCTCCATAACCTCATGATGAAGGAGCTGCAGAAGACAAACCAGAGCTTCACAGGCCAGGCAGTGACACTGGAGCAGAAGCTGGATGTCCTGCAGGGGAAGTTTTCAGGCCTCCTCTCAGGCATAGGTGGAAAGCTGGAGCCTGTAGCTGAAAAAGCAGCAGATGCACTCATAGGGATTGTGGATGCCATTGAAGCCATCCCTGCTCATGATGAGATCCTCACCTTCTTAGGAGCCATCATAATGGTTTTAACCACCCTCGTGACCCTGGCTGCAGGCCTGGCTCCTGTTCTAGTGACCTTATCCAGCCTGTCAAAGCTGGGAGCTGTGACTACACTGGTGGGTGGTCTGGGTGGAGTGGCTACTGCTCTGGGTGGAATTGCTACTGCAGGAGCTGCTGCTTTAGTCCCACTACTGCCCATCATAGCTGTTCTGACTGTGATTGCAGGGGCTCTTTATCTGGTTTATACAAGGACCACAATCCTGCAGGATGGCTTTGCCACCCTCAAAGACTATGTGGGCAGAGCACAGGCAGCAGTCCAAAAGCTTTGGAGCCTGGTCTCAGGTGGCCTGAGAGGGAATAAGTCAGACCTGAAGGATTTAGGAGCCTGGATCACTGACTTCCTGGATGGCCTCATCCCTGGCTGGCTCTCAGACCTCTTCTCCACAGCCCAGTCCTATTACAGAGAAGCCATGAAGTGGTTTGACAAGATCATGGGCTGGTGGAATAACTTCCTGGAGAAGGTCACTGCTGTTTATGATAAGATAAAGTCCATGCTGGGGCTGGGTGGCGGTGAGCAGGGAGTTACTCCAGAAATGCAGCAGTATGGAGTGACAGGTGCTACTGAGGTCAATGGACAAAAGGCAGTTAAAGTGGCTTATAGGGAGCTTCCCACTTCTAAATGGGGCACTGATATAGAGAAGCAAATAAAAGAAGCCACTGGTGGAAAGGTAAGGCTGGTAGGGAAAGAATACACTGATTTTGCTCAGCAGCATCCTGATTTGGCAAAATATCTCACTGGAGCTGGAGAATTATCAGTCCCTATGGCTGATGTAGGTGACTATGGAATTCCAGACTCTGCTCTTCCATCTGAGGGTGGTGCTCTGCCCCTGCCTAATGTGGACCTCCCTGATGTAGGTGGTGCCATCCAGGAGTCTGGTGACACCTATGTGGAAAATGCAGCAAACACCTATGAAGAGAAGAAGGCACAGACTGGCTCTGAATCTGTGGCTGCCCTGGCTGCCTATGATCCCCTGGGCTATTACAAAGACCTTGGTGGAAAGGCCCTTAATTACCTGGGCCTGGGTGGAGATGAAGAGAAGCTGCCTGCTGGTGCTGTAGGTGCCACTGTGGATGGCTCTGGTGCCATGATAGTGCATGAGGATGAGGAGCTGGTGCCAGCTAAGATCACATCTGGAGCTGGGAAGCTGGCCAGCCTCCTGGGAGCAGCCCTAGACTTCATGAGTGGCAGATCTGACATAGAGAGGGAGATCTCTGAAAAGATGATCCAGCAGCAGGAGATCAGCAACACCTCTCAGGGAGGAGTGGTAATCCAGTCCATGCCCATCACCATCAATCCAGTCATCAACCTCAGTGTGGCACAGGCTATGGACCTGAAGAATCTGGACATATCCAAGTTGATAGACTGGAGCAGACTTTCTTATGAGATAGAAAAAGTAGTGAAAACCACATTCAGGACCCAGGAGGGATAACCCTTGATACTTTTTAGGAAGAATAAGGAGCAGAAAAAGAAGGCACAGGGCAGACAGCTCAAAGGGCTGCAGAAATTCCTGGTGAAGGCTGCTAAAGATGGCATGGCTGATGTCCAGAAGGAGATGAAGTCTTTGGTGGCAGAGTTTAATGATCTCCTGGCCCAGACTGAGGCCATCCTCCCAGAGATGGATAAAGAGATTGAGGAGAGGAAGGCCCAGGGAGAGGACACCACCTCCCTGGAGCAGACCAGAGTGGAGCTGATCCAGGGCATTGAGGAGATGAGGAAGGCACTGGCTGCAGTCCCTGCAGCACCCTTCTCAGCTCCAGGGCCTGTAAAGCAGGCTTAACTCTCTTTTAAGGACCAAAAAGATCAACTATGATCAAAGCATGATCATCCCTGAGCAAAACTTGATCAGGGAGTGATCAACTTTGAGGGTCTATTCTGATGTGGATGAGCAAACCCTGGAGGAGATTAACCAGGCTGCTAAGAATTTCAATCTCAGTAAAGCTAATCTGATAGCCAAAGCCATTGATCAATTCCTTCATCCACCTGAGCAAACTGGCCCGGACATTGATCAACTGAGAGCAGACCTTGATCAAGCCAGATCAGAAAGTGATCAACTGAGAGCAGACCTTGATCAGGCCAGATCAGATGCCAATAAAAGATGGACTGAGATGAATACAACAAAAACAGAGAATTCTCAGTTAAAGAGAGATCTGGAGACTGCAGGATCAAAGAATGATCAACTTCTGATCAAGCATGATCAACTAAGAGCAGAGATTGATCAATCTAAGATAGAGATGCAAGGACTGCAAAAAGACCTGGAAAAATACCAGGAAACACTGAAGCTTAAAGATCAGCATATTTCCTTTTTGGAGGCCACAGTCCACCAGGCCCTGGAGAAGATCACTCCAGCTCTTCCACCCAGCCAGGAAGAGGCCAAAGCTAAGCACTGGTGGCAATTCTGGAGATAGCAAAGTCCATAAATAAGAGACACCATCCATGAAAAACCATGAAGACTAAGCTTAGACTAAGTACTTTGAGCTATGCTGCTTTTAATCTCACAGCAGCAATTGATGAGGGTCACATACATAAGATCACATTTGAGGAGCTATATAGAGAGATTGAGAATGGAAGTCTAATCAATTTCTTAAAAGAGAGGCTAAATGATTGTGATTGGAGTCTCTTAGGCCCAGAATCTGACCAGGGTCCTGCTTTTGTAGAGGCCCTACAGAGATTGCCAAATGTGCTTAGGGGAAATGAGAGAAGGAAGCTGGGCATTCAATACTCTGGTGTTTGCCTCCTGCTCTCATTCTGCATTGAATTAATGCAGCATCCTGATAACTATCAGTAAGTCTCCTTTCTGGCATTATGTGCCAGCCTTGTCATCGCATAGTGCTCATAAGGCCAAAGATCAATATCCTTAGGACCTTATGAGGACTAAAACCTTATGTACCATTAAGTACACATAAGGCACTATGCAATCATCTAATAAGGGAGTGGCCCTACAAAAGGCACTTCTCCTTCTGGATGAGCTTCCAGAGAGCCCCAGGATTAACCAGGCCATTAAGCTGCTCCTGGATGAGTTAGATGAAGGGGAAGGCCCCAGCCAGGATGAGGTCCTGGGTGCTGCGAAGGGCCAGGTGGAAGAGATCAGACCTGCTGCCAGAGGCCAGGGGTCCTATGTGCTTCAGAGGATCAAGTGTGGTGATCCCAGTTGCCACTGCATGAAGAAGCCTGAAGATTATCATGGCCCTTACTGGTACCTATTCACAAAGAAGAATGGAAAAACCAGGTCAAAATATGTGGGCAAAAGCCTGCCTGCAGAGGTCTCTTAAATGGGCTGGCCTTATGTGTCCTGTCCACATAAGGCTGTCGATAGTGTCAAGGGTGTAGGATTTATATAGTAAGACTAGTCTAGTCTAGTCTAGGTAGTGTTGTAAGAGTTCCCTCCTGAAAACAATGATGCCACCTATTGGTGGGCGTGAGGAAGTAAGGAGGGGTTCACTACAGCTCTTTTAATCAGGTTCATATTCCAGGCTTAAGGATATTTTATGCTGGATCTTCTGGTAATAGAGATCATCATTATCTCTGTATTTTCTATTTATGGCACCTGCAATAAAATCCACTGCCTGGATGCAGGGGCAGGCTTTAGAGTCCACATGAGTCACTTTGACTTCTCCCAAAGTGGCTGGCACTATTATCCCAGACCTATCAGCCATGTGAGCATTAAATGCTGTCCTCTGGGCTCCATAAAGGGACTTATCTATGATGACTTCCACCTGGCCTGACACACCATAATTATTGGCAATTTTATACGTTAATTGCCTGCAGATCTCATTATAGATGAGTTGTGGCTCTACTTCATGCTGGATTTTGGAGTTATATAAGACAGCATAGCCAATGTCATTGTTTGTTCTCCCTATGCATTCCAGAATCCTCCTTCGGATAGTGCCATCAGAATCATTAAACTTCAACTCTGAGGTCTGCTTATACTTCTTTTTAATCTTCTTTCTCCTGATGTCCTTTATGCACCTCTTTATGGGAAGATCTTCCCTAAGCACTAATGCGGCCAGCACAAAGTATGGGACTGCCCCTGAAGAATTGACCACTAAGCCATTGACTATACTGCCAGACTCATCAAGATAGATCTGCATCCAAATTCACTCAGTGGTTTGATTCTCTATTTAGTTAATGGTAGATGGTTTCCTCTTCGTGTCTTCGTCAAGTGTTTTCTTCAATAAGGAGGTGAATTCATCCCAGTTGATCTGCATCTCTAATAAACGCTTCATATCTCTGGTGTGATATTTCATGTGCTTGAGAAATTTCGGCCATGTAAATCCTGCCTCTGTCAGGGTATGTTTCCAATTTTTCCACAGATAAGATGGGATCATATTTTTGAGCCAAATGGCTTGAGAATCAGAATCCCAGTCACCATCTTTTTGATCGCTTAGATGCTGTTTGAATGTGATGATGTCCTGGAGCATGTCTTTTGGCTCTGCTGGTGATATTAGTTCTTTTATCAAATCCATATTCGTCATCTCCATTTAGACTCAGACATTTAGGGGTATTCCCTTAGTACTAAGGGGTATGGGGTATAACATATAAAGCTTACGGGCATACAGGCAAATTTTTAGAGGTGGACCAGCAAAAGACAAAACAGTAAATCTTTATAAACAATTTTAAAACCAATAATCAGTTCACGAATGCTGAATTAGAATCCATAGCAAAGACAATTATTAAAGCTTCAAAATGAAGTAATGGCCTAAGCAAGTGGTGATGATCTTTGCAGAACAAAGATCCCTGCCAAGGCCCTAGATTCCACTTTTCTACACTGGCATATCTACTTTGCCAGGCTTCAAAACCGTATCCTTTGGTAACGGCCTGGAAAGGAGATCTATCCAGACAAAACAATAAAATTAAAATGCTATTATAATAGAACACGAGCCGAACAGACGATCTATGCAAAGCTAAAGATAGCAAATCACTATATTATTACATCCAATTTAATAATTTTATTGTGCAATTTTGGGCTTTGCAGCCTTAAAAGTGAGCTGTATTCCCCTCCTCTTTGAGGAAAATCATCCTTATCTCATCCATTTTGGACCGTTGCCAATAGCTACTCTTTGTTTTTACTTCAGGATCAGGATCGATAGAAAGGATACTATCTTTGTCCAGAACCAGCCTTCTGGTCTCCCTCAGATCATTTGGGACCCTCTCCAGGTCTATGGCCGGCATGATTTGAGTGGCCCTCTTAAAGGCTCTCAATGTGTCGCGACGTGATGGAGCCTTTCCCTCCTGGCCTGCCAGGTAAGTCCTGGCCTCTGTGGATGTTACCAGGGCCTTCTCCCTTCCCTGGAGCTTCTGCTGGACATAATCAATGAGCTGGAGAGCCCTGAGTTTGATCTTTGTTAAGGCCTGAGGCTTTGCCATTCTCTCATCCCCTCTAGCAGGTGGCCTGGTCTTCAGTCCATTCCTGATGTGGGTGAATAGCTGTCTGATGTAGGCACAAATTAGCAGCAGCTTAGAAATGGGGTGATGTTCAGCTTTGATGCTCTTCATGGCCTTCTCTGTGGCCTGGGCCAGTTCCCTGGGTCCCATAAGCTTCTCTTCAGAAATGGTCTCTGCAAGCAGATTATAGATACCAGTCAGCTCTTTTAAAAGAGCCTGGACTTCCTCCACAGGTATCTCCAGGATATTCATCTGGCTGTCCTGGGCCTCAGGAAAAGGCTTTATACTATCCAGTACCTTTGTTTGATCTAACATGGGATACTCTCCCAGGGTCCAGGTTAAAGGGCGGCAACCCTCTGGACCCTTCTGTTAACTCTTTTCTTAGGCTTCTAAACTACTCATAATGGTTATAGCTTTTCCTCTGATTGATAATAATAATCCTGAAATGATTTTCACTATCCAGTAGCCTCTATTTGCACTCCTTTTGAGGCCAGCCACTCAGATAAGATCTGCTCAATGACTTTGCTTTGATGTTTGGCTGAGCCAGTGGCCTGGACTGTGTAAATCCTCAGTGCTTTGGCCACAGGCTCACTGATGGTCATGCTCATCCTACATTCTTTAACCATGCTTTAGCTTTTGAGACGTTATTGCTTATTAATGTTTCCTATCTATGGATGCCATAGCATGGAAATGCTTAAATGCTTGAACATCCTATAGATGGCTTTGGTGATGAACTTTGCAGAAATCAGTAGCTATAACTGTTAAAGACCATCCAAATGGCCCGATAACCCAAAGCAAAGAAGCTGTAAAAGCTCTCCTAACCTGGAGAGGCAGGGCATGTGATCCTCTGCCTGAGTTTGTGGAGATGGGCAAAGGAGAGGACCGTCTGGTGCTGGTCCTGTCAAATAAGAAAGATGTCTATTACACTACCACAGCCAGGGGCTGCTCTTGCCCAGCTCATGTATTCTCTCATGGCAGCTCATGCAAGCACCAGAGAAAGCACTTTCCTCTGGCTATGCAGGAGGCCAGAGAGACCTCAGGCAGCATTAGGCCAGAAGCTGGGTGGATCGGCCCGGATGGACAAAGGGCAAATGGCCCTGTGGAGGCTTAAGGATCATGAAAAATTGTCTGAGCTGTGGATGTCCACTCACCACCAAAAAGCTGGGTGGATGGAAGCCTGGTGAAGGATTCACCTGTAAAGAATGCAGCTCCAAGAGGGCCAGAGCATGAATAAGAGCCACAGAGCTATGAGGGCCAGGAGACAGGCCAGGGTAATCATTATGGTAGATGAATATTGAGAGGTGTATAAAATGCGCACAAATGGAAATACCGATATGCAGCCCACAGGAGCTGCTTTGATGAGAGGAATGAACATAGAGGATGAGGCCCAGTTTGTGGAGATAGCCCTCCAGAGGGCCAATAGGGACATGATCCTGGTCCAGGACTCTGATAGCAGAATATGCTGGCACAATGGCCAGCTCCTCAGACACCAGCCAGGGGCTGGCAAAGGGTGGACCTGCAGGAAGATCACACCTCTACAACTGGTAAAACTGGCACCAGCTAGGAGAGTTATAGAGGTCCTGGGAGAGGCCTGCTGAATGGATATCTTCACACCAGAGCTGGCTGCTAGGGTGTGTGTGGAGGTCCTGGTGGCCTCCTCCTCCTCCATTCATGAGAAAGTCTGGGTGGTGAAAAATCTGGGCAGATATGCAGCAGGTGGCTATATGGTCCACCAGGCTCTCCTGGAAGGGCTCAAAGATTCACATCCTGCTGTGAGATCTGCAGCCTATGCATCCCTGACCAGGATGCATTTGGATAGGTGGGAGCTGTTGGAGGTAGCCAGAGAGATCAGAAAGACCCTGGAGCTGGAGGAGGAAGGATCTCCTGCATGGTTTGCTGGCATGAAGGCTCTGGACAAATTGAGAGATTATTATGAGGTGAATTTTAATGATATTGAAGAATCATGCTGATCAGGATGATCCATGACCTGCCGCACCTCATAAGGCCATCCTCAAAATGGCCCATTTTTGGCCATCCTCTTTAGATTGAATCCAAGCCCAAATGAATCAGATTTCAATAAAAGGGGCCTCTATAGAGTCGCGACGGTCAGGCAAACTCATTGGAGCCTTCTTTCTGAGAATAATATCCATAAGTAAATATTTATATATAATATTGACACTACCAGGAAATATGCACTCAAAAACATCTCACCTCAGGGACCTGGCCAGAGCTTTGAACTGCATGGTAGTAGTGACCCCACAGAAGCTATCCATTGGTGCTGTTTTTGCAGATGCACCTTCTGAGATCCTCACAGCTTCCTGCAGGCAGAATGGCCTGGCAGATACTTATGATAATGGCTTTGAAGAAGAGTAAGTCAGAAGTGGGCCAGGAGGAGATTGAACCTGGCCCTCTTGGGGAAGCTGAAGACTTTTTCCATTGTTGCAGTACTGCTCAGATGGATGTTAAACTGAGCAAATAATGCTTGGAATCTTGGTTTATAAAGTTTTCTGTGATATTCTTTGCCATTTCTGGAAATGAAGCATTATCTATGGCTTTTTTAGCTATTCAGATTTTTATAGCTGCTTTTGTGCGCGATAGAAAACCTCTTCCTAAAATCCACATGTCCAAATGTGTTTTTAAGCCCTGAATGTGCCTTAAAATGGCTGGATTTGAGAGATACATCATTTGGGACATTATGTAAATAGAATAGGCTTTTTCTTTCCATCATGTGGGAAAATTGATATAGTGGTATAGACCATGTGAGGTGTATGCCTTACAAAGTAAAAATGCCACAGGTAAATATGGTCCTGAATGGTGATGTGGATAGCATTCTGGATGGTCTAGCAGAGAAGCATCACATGACCAGAGCTTCAATGGCCAGAGGTTTGCTGAGGTTAGGAATGGAGATGTATGGTCAAAACTCTGAGAAAGTCCTGGCACTGGCCCAGGTGGATGGATGTTAAAGAAGAATAGTTAGGCCAGGAACTGCCATCCCTGGACCTGTTGTTATTTGGTGTCTATGAAAAAAGATAGCATTCAATGCATAAATAGGTTTGCCTGTGATTCAGCATTAGGCCAGGGACCTGGTGCTGATGAGGGGCTGCATAGAAGCCACTGCAGGAGTGCTGGGAGGCCCATCTGCAGTGGGAGAATAGAAAGCAGATACAGTGGAGGCTTAAATGGAAATCGAATCATGAAAATTGAGAGTATGGACCAGGGGTGGAGAGCCCCTGGAGCAGAAAGGATTAGCATTGATTTAATAGTAGTACCAGCTAATAAACCTTATGGTATTGATTCTGGACATAAAATAATTTACCATCCTATAAGTCGGGAGGTGGTTTAAACATGGCAAAACCATCTTCTGAGAAGGAAACATCTTTTAAAACTGATGGCAAATCAGTCACTTCTAAATGGTTTAGCAACCTAAAATTAGAGGATGTCCTGCAGTTGAAGATAGAAAATGCCCCAGAAGTAGACTGTCATGCAGCAGGCCCCTGGGAGCTGCTGGGACTGAAGCTAGGCATCCTTACTCAAAAAGAAGCTGGCATGAATGGCTGGAGATGGAAGGTGCCACATAAGTGGGCTGCAATTCTTAACAGGGCCAGAGAGCTGGGGATAGAGGTCCCAAAAGCACCAGAAGGTGATAACACTTCTGACCTAAGAAGGGATATAGTCAGGTATTGCAGAGAAGTCATCTTAGGCTGTGAGCAGGTAAAGTGCTTATCCAGTGGCGAATTTGTGGTCTATATAGGTGGTGTCTATAAATTTGGTGGAGACACTCTGTTAGGCACCATGATTCAGTACCTGGGTGGACCAGAGACCACAAACAATGTGGTCAGTGAGATCCTGGGCCAATTGAGGAGATTGAATCCAGGGAATTTGCTGGACTTTGATAAGGACCCCTATAGAATCTCATGTTTAAATGGGATCATTGATTTAAGGACAGGAAAGCTGGAGCCTCATGATCCCAGATTTCTGACTGTAATTCAGCTTCCTGTAAAATTTAACCCAGATGCTGACTGCCCAGCCATTAGGAAGTTCATGAGTGAGGTAGTGAAGCCCAAAGACATCCCTCTTCTGGAGGAGATGGCTGGGTATTGCCTCTTCAAGTCCTGCCCCATCCATAAGGGCTTTCTGCTTCTGGGAGAGGGTAGAAATGGGAAAAGTGTTTGGATTAACCTTCTGGTGGCTCTGGTGGGCCTAGAGAATACTGCCAGTGTCCCTCTTCACCAGCTCAGCTATAAATTTAAAGCAGCAGAGCTGAAGGGGAAGCTCATAAACTTCTATACTGACCTGCCAAATATGACAGTCAGTGTGGCTGATGCCTTCAAGATTTTGACTGCTGGAGACATCATGACCATTGAAGAAAAATACCAGAAGCCTCAGAAAATGAAGAATTACTCTAAGCAGATCTTCTCTGCTAACCAGGCCCCAAAGACCCTAGATGAGACCTATGGATTCTTCTCCAGGCTAATTGTGGTGGACTTTCCCAACAGATTTGAAGGAGACAAAGCAGATAAGTATCTCTTAGATAAGCTCTCCACTCCAGTGGAGCTTTCTGGTTTGCTAAATCTGGCTATTGCAGGACTGAAAAGACTTCTGCAGAAAGAAAGATTCAGCTATTCAATGAGTGTGGATGAAGTGGCTGACTACTACAGGCTGAAGTCAAATCCTGCTGTGGCTGCATTGCCATTCCTTGGTGCTGCCTGCATGAAAGATGCAAATGGCTTTGCACCAAAGGACGATCTCTGGCTGGCTTATTCTGGCTGGCTCCAAGAGACTGGAGAAGAGCAGTGCTTCAATGACAAAGACTCTCTCATGAATGCCATAAGATCAGCCTGGGGTTCCTACAATTCCAGGAGAAGGATGAAGAATGATGTTAGGGTCTCATGTCTGGCTGGTTTGGTCCTGACTGGTGAAGGTGAGAGATTCATGGGTGTGATCCAGACACCTTCCTCTTCCAAAGCACCTAATCTTGCCACAGTCTGAGCACCAAAAATCCCACAGAGC
>JAQTYS010000228.1 GCA_028688175.1 Methanothrix sp.
GCCGACCGTGATTTCAGGGGCGCAACCCCCAATGGTCTTCCATTCTCCACCATGGCTGGCCAGACCGGCGGCGGCAAGCAGGTAGTAGGATTCCTGGGAATGGGCATTCTCTACTACTTCTCACCCAAGTTCCTCCAGGCCGACGGCGGCTGGAGAAGGATCGTCTGGATGTCCAAGGGCCTCAAGGAGAGAGTAAAGGCAGGCATCGATGAGGATATGATGGCCAAGATCGCCACCGAGGACGATGCCAAGGATATCGCAGCACTCAAGACCTTCCTGCTCAAGGTCAACCACCCCGTTGTCGACGGCGTCACCAGGAAAGTTGACAACAAGAAGATCACCGAGGGCTGGAAGCTCGAGGATATTTCCGACGAGATCAAAGAGAAGGTCATGGCCTATATCGAGAAGACCGGCGGAGACATCAACATCGATACCGTCAAGTCCGAGCTTGCCTTGACCGAGGGCCAGTTCATGCAGGTCGTCGAGGCTTTGCAGGAAGACGGCGTACTTGAGTGAAGTAAGTTTCAGATAGCCATAATATATAAAAGAGGGTGAAAAATCTATGCAGTTAAAACTCAAGAAGAAGGAAGCAGCTCCAGCCGCGGCTCCAGCAGCCGCGCCAGCAGCAGCAGGCGCAGCAGCACCAGCTTTTTCCATGTCCGGCAGCGCCGGCGGTATTAAGCTGATACTGAAGGATGCCAAGATCAGCATAGACAAGGTAGTACTCGCTAAGTAGAGTCTGCCTATCCCCTTTTTTGGGGGTCGGGCGGACTCTTGCCTAGCAGTTCTATCGTTTTAGTTAAAGTGAGGGAGATATTATGCAGCTTAAGCTTAAAAAGAAAGAAGCAGCTCCAGCAGCAGCCGCACCTGCGGCAGCAGCAGGCGCAGCAGCTCCGGCTTTCGCTATGCCAGCAGCATCATCGGGTGGAATGACCATTGAGCTAAGAGGCGCATCCATCCATGTAGCGGAAGTTGTCATAAAACCGAAAAAATAAGGAAGGCTAGACTTTGGGGAAAGTAATAGCGGTAACCGGCAAGGGCGGCACCGGCAAGACAGCTGTGACCGCGATGCTTATTAGACACCTTGTAAAGAATTCTGGAAAAAAATACCGAATACTTGCAATTGATGCGGATCCTGATGCCAATCTGGCAGATGCGCTGGGAGCAAAGGTCGGAAAGACCATTGGCGACATGAGGGAGTTCGTGCAACAGTCCCGGTTCACAGCTTCACCGGATACTGACAAGCAGGCGCTTCTTGAGGCCAAGCTCTTCGAGATTCTCTTGGAGGAGGAGGGCTATGATCTTCTTGTCATGGGCAAGCCGGAAGGATCTGGGTGTTACTGTTTTGTCAACAATCTTTTGCGGGCCGTTATGGATAAGACCACAGCCAGCTACGATCTGATCATCATTGACACGCCGGCGGGCCTGGAGCATTTCAGCAGGAAGACCATTCCCGACCTTGACGATCTTATTGTGGTGACTGATGAGTCCAGAAGAGGTCTTACCACAGGCGAGCGCATACGTGACACTGCCCGCGAGATCGAGCTGAAGTATCAAAATCTCTATGTGATCGTGAACAAGGTCACAGCGGGAAGCAAGGATCGGGTTCTGGAGAATGCGAAAGGCATCGGTCTCTCGGTTATCGGCACTATTCCCTATGATGAAAACTTAGCCAAAATCGATTTAGTGGGAGATCCAATTGTAGGCCTTCCCGATGAATCACCTGCAGTACAAGAAATAACTCAGGTCGTCGGGAAATTGGGCCTGTGAGGGTGATTTGAATGGCAGAGAAGATCACTTTATCTGACCTTAATAAGACATTAGCAGAAATGAATGTTCAATCCCTCGAGGGTTTAACGATCGAGGGTGATGTAGAGATCGATATAGATGCAGGCGCTGGCGGCGTAGGCCCCCTGTTTGCATACTACTTCGGGCAAGAGGCAGCCAAGATCGCCATGCAGCTTATGAACTTCGCCAAGGCTGTGGGCTATCCCGTAGAGAATCTGCTCCAGCCGGTAGCTGTAGCTTCGGCTCTCTCTCCGGCTCCTAAGGATCTGGCAGCCGCAGCTGCCGCCGTCCCGGCATTTAAGGTAGCATCTGCCTTGGCCAGTGCCAAGTTTGCCGTCGGAGTGGACAAGTCCTGGAAGAACCCCATCCAAGAGGTCACACTGGGCGCCACCAAAGCAGACGGCGGAAGCCGCGGTCATGTGGTCAAGCTGGGCGGCGAGAAGGCTATGCCTTTCTTCCCGGATGCAGCCATGCCTCATGCACCCAAGATCACCATGGACGTCTTCGACATGCCCATCGGCATGGCCAAGGCCGTCAAGATGCACTATGAGGATGTCATCAACTCTCCCGGCGAGTGGGCCAAGAAGGCTGTCAAGAAGTTCGGCGCCGACATGGTCACCGTTCACCTGATCAGCACTGATCCGCTCCTCAAGGACACCTCTGCTCAAGATGCAGTCAAGACCGTTGAAGAGGTATTGCAGGCTGTGGATGTGCCAATCTGTATCGGCGGATCCGGCAACCCCAATAAGGACCCAATTGTGCTCTCCAAGGCAGCAGAAGTAGCCCAGGGCGAGCGCGTTCTTATCGCCTCTGCCAACCTGAATATGGATTGGGAGAAGATAGGCAAGGCTTGTGTCGACAACGGACATGTGTGCCTGGCCTGGACCCAGCTCGAGATCAACTCTCAGAAGGAGCTGAACAGGAAGCTCATGAAGGTCGCCGGCGTTCCCCGCGAGTCCATCGTTATGGACCCAACCACAGCCGCGCTCGCTTACGGCCTGGACTTCGCCTACTCCAACATGGAGAGAATTCGTCTCGGCGCTCTGAAGGGCGATGACGAGCTTACTTTCCCCATGTCCTCCGGCACCACCAACGCTTGGGGTGTCAGAGAGTCCTGGATGGTCCGCTCACCCAACAAGGACGACTCCGACTGGGGAGACCGCATGCTGAGGGGCCCAATCTGGGAGATTCTGACCGGATACTCTCTGGCCATGGCCGGTGTGGACATCTTTATGATGATGCACCCGACGGCTGTTGCCTATGTGCATGAGATCACTCAGTCCCTGATGGGAAGAATTGAGGCCAAGACGCCTGATACTGCTGCCTGGCTCAAGATGGGGGTGTGAGTAAAATGAAGGAAACTAGCCCGCTTAACCTTTACAAGCAGCTTCCACAGACCAACTGTAAGAAGTGCAAAGAGGAGACCTGCATGGCCTTTGCCGCCGGCCTGATTGCCAGGACCCGCAAGGTAGAGGAGTGCACTCCACTGGTAGATGAGAAGAAGTACGCCAAGAAGCTTGTAGCTCTGAAGAGCATCGTCGCTCCCGAGCTGAAGATGATATACATTGGCGTTGGCGAAAAGCAAGTCAAGGTTGGCGGCGAGGACGTCATGTTCCGCCACCAGATGACCTTCTTCAACAAGCCGCCATTTGCCTACGATGTTGCCGACAACATGGAAGAGGCAAAGCTGGTAGAGCGCGTCAAGAAGATCTCAACCTGGCGCAAGTTCTACATCGGCAAGTGGCAGGGTGTAGAGATGATTGCCGTCCGTTCCGTGACTGACGACCCGGCCAAGTTCGCAGCCTGTGTCAAGACCGTCATGGCCAATTCGGACTTTCCGCTAATCCTCTGCTCCTTCAATCCCGCCGTTCTCAAGGCCGGACTTGAGGTCGCCGCCAAGGTGAATCCACTCATTTACGCCGCCAACAAGGACAACTGGAAGGAAGTCGCTCAGCTCGCCTTTGACTATAAGGTGCCAGTTACACTGTCCGTGCCTTTCGATCTGGACGGCCTGAAGTCCATGGCAGTCACCTTTGCCGAAATGGGCCTTACCGATCTCGTCCTGGACCCCGGCACTGCACCCAACGGCAAATTGCTGCAGCAGACTCTGCTCAACTTCATCAACTTGAGAAGAGCGGCTGTTGAAGAAGCCCAGAGGGATATCGCCTATCCAGTCATGGTGCTGCCCATCAATGCCTGGCTGACCACCGACGATGCAGTTCGCGCTTCTTACTGGGAGTCCGTGCTTACTGCTGCCTTCGTCATTCGCGGCGGAGCCATCATGATCAAGCACTCGCTTGAGGCTCACAGCATGATGCCCGATATGCATCTGCGCTTCAACATCTACACCGACCCGAGGACACCCGTGCAGGTCAAGCCCGGCATCTACAAGGTTGGCAATCCAGGCGCTGAGTCCCCGGTCTTCCTGACCACGAACTTCGCCCTGACCTACTACACCGTAGAGTCGGATATCGCCTCCAACGGCATCGATGCCTACATCATCGCCATCAATACCGACGGAATTGGCGTGCAGGCGTCTGTGGCCGGCGGTCAGTTGAGCCCGACCAAGATCCTGGATTCCTTCAACGAGGCTGCCTTTAACTGGGCAGGTCAGAAGTTCCCGGCAATGGTTCTGCCCGGAATGGCTGCCAAGTTCTC
>JAQTYS010000229.1 GCA_028688175.1 Methanothrix sp.
ATCCACTTTTCGGTCTCTATCACTCTGGCAAAGCGCATCGCCTGGGTAACCATCACCGCACGGTGCAGATCCGGGGCAGAGATGGCTCCTGCGCTGTTTTGCACGGCCAAAGTTCCTATGGCGTCGGAGAGAAAATCTACCGCAAACCCCAAATGAAAAGCCTGGCGCGCTGTCGTGTCGCAGCACATCTGGGCCATATAGCCGCAGATGGCAACCCTTGCCGCGCCCCTCTCCCGCAGCCACTTCTCCAGCTCAGTTCCTGTGAAGCTGCCAGGCAGGCTTTTTTCGATCAGAATATCGTGCTTCCTGATCTCAATTTCCGGGTGCAGATTCCATCCCACACTTCCTTTTCGAAAAGTAGGCGAGTTCTCTGCGACCGCGCTATGCTGGATGACGGCTACCGGCATGCCCACGCGGGCGGCATGGTCCATTGCCTTCAAAATATTGTTGAGGCTGCCTTGCGGAAAGGTCACGGGTAGAAGACCTGTGAAGTATTCATTCTGCACATCGATAACCAGCAATGCTTCATTAGCCTTTGTAGTTTTCATGCCTCATCCGTCCCTTAAAAATTAACTCTATCCAGTTCCATCTCTCGGAAATCCACCACAATCCCGTTAACCTCTTTGCGACACTCGCCAGTATATCTAAAGCCGCAATGTTGGTAGAGCTTTCTGGCACGAGGATTGCTCTTTCGCACTATCAGATAAATTCTCTCTAGCCCCAGCTCCCCAAATCCCTTCCTAATCGTCATTCTGGCGAGCTTCCTCCCTGCACCCTGCCCCAGGATATGCGGATGAAGCGCAATGCGAAACTCGGCGCGGCTGCTCTTGGTTATATCGTTTTCTCTTGAGAGGATCGAAAAGCCGATCAAAACGCCTCGCTCCTCAGCGACGTAAATATTCATTCCATCCTTTCCAAGATATTCGCTTATCCATCCAGCCTCACGCAGGGCATAGTCGAGACCCTTGAACTCCTCTGGATAAGCCGGCCAACTCTGGATGATGGTAACATCCTGCGGGGCAATTTTCCTGAGAATCATCGATCTTGTTCATGGTGGGCTGCCGGTTAAAAAAGTTGGCTTATCTGAACTGAAAAATATTCTTGAATCTGATTCACCAAATAGACTACATACCTCATGGCCACCACTCCAGCCGAATTGGCAGCCATCACCTCCCGGGCCAGGGAGCCGAAGGCTCTGACTTGCAAGTGAGCGCCAGGCAATTTCAGAGTAGTTCTTCCAGGTTATTCCACATCTCTGATATGGCCTGTGCTACCGGCCCGCCTAACTCAACCACTGACCGGCTGGATACCATGGCCTCTACCACAGATGAGTGGAAGGGCAACCTTCCGGAAACAATGACCGCTCGCTCTTCACAGAGTGCCTCGATGCGCCCGGACCCCGCTGGATTGAGGTCGTATTTGTTTATGCAGACGGCAGTTTTGATGCCGAAGTGACCTGCCACGTCCAGGATCCTCCCCAGATCATGCTCGCCGGTGATGGTGGGCTCGGTCACCACCAGGGCCAGGTCGACTCCGGTCAGTGAGGCTATCACCGGGCAGCCGATGCCAGGAGAGCCGTCTATCAGGATCAGATCCAGCTTACGCATTGCGGCCTGCTTACGAGCCATCTCTCTTACCATAGCTACCAGTTTTCCAGAAGCTTCCTCGCCCGGAAACAGCTCGGCATGTACCAGAGGCCCAAATCTAGTATCCGAAATGTAAGCATAACCGGCAAGACTTTCTTTCATCTCCACAGCTTCAGATGGACAGACCAGTTTGCAGACACCGCAGCCCTCGCAGAGGGCAGGATCGACCTGGAAGTCGTCAATGGCTGCAAAACTGCAGGCATCCTGGCATGCTCCACATTGGGTGCACTTCTCGCTATCGATAAACGCTCTATCGATGCCGAAGAACTCGCGGCGCTCTATGACCACAGGCCGGAGGATGAGATGCAGATCGGGTGCATCCACATCGCAGTCGGCAAAAACTGCCCGACCGCTGGCCAAAGATGCAAGAGAGGCTACTATTGAGGTCTTTCCCGTACCTCCTTTGCCGCTCACAATAGCGATCTGCTTCATGATATCATCTCCTCAATCACCCGAACCATACCGGCAAATTTAGCTTTCCACTCCGGCATTTTCTCGGCAAATATCTCCCCACGGGAGTAGAGCTCTGCGATCTTCCGATCCAGAGGAATTTCCATGAGAAGGGGGATGTCTCTTTTCTCCAGGTATTTGTAGACGTTTCGATCACCCATACCGCTCTTGTTGATCAGGACGGCATGCGGGATATTCATCTTTTCCAGCACCCTCAGAGCTATATCTAGATCGTAAAGGCCGAAGGGTGTAGGCTCGGTGACCAGAAGGCAAAAGTCGGTACCGCGCACAGACTCCACCAGGGAACAGGAGGTGCCGGGCGGACAGTCCACGATCACATTCTCGTCTCCTGCCTTTTTCTTTACGGCCTTGATGAGTGTAGTCGTGCGCGCCTCGCCCAGAGCCAGCTCACCCCAGATGATCTCCACGCAGCCGGATCTGGCCTGAAATATCTCTCCCACTGAGCGGGTGGTTTCGCATACTGCTTTCTCAGGGCAGATGATCGTGCACGCTTTGCAGCCGTGACAGAGTTCTGGGAAGAGCAAAACTGTCTGGGGGAGCACGGCCAGAGCGTGATAGGCACAAACCTCAGAGCATTTGCCGCAATGGGTACACTTTTCCTCATCGATGAAAGGAACAGGGACAAGGCATTCTTTTCTATCTATTAGGGTTCTATCGGGAAAGAAAAGATAGGAATTGGGCTCCTCGACGTCGCAATCGGCGATTGTGACCAATGTCCTGGGCGAGGCCAGAGAAGTGGCCAAGGACGTGGCCACCAGGGTTTTGCCAGTGCCGCCCTTGCCGCTTGCTATGGAGATTTTCAAATCATTTCCTCTAATTGAGACCTAATGCTTATGGTCTTTGCAGGCATTGTCCAGGTCGGCGCGGCTCAGCATCTCCGCCCGCCAGTCATCGATGGCATCTTTGACTGTGCCAGCTGCTCCTATGAATACATCTACTCCACCCTGGTTGAACATCTCGACAGCTTTGGGTCCCAGGCCGCCAACAATCATCACCTGCACGCCTTCTGCAAAGATGGTCTCGGTGGGCAGGCCCTTTCCGCCCATGTGTTCGCTGATGTTGGGCAAGACCTTGATCACTCCGCTCTCCAGGTCGATCATAGTAAATGTAGGAGCCCGCCCGAAGTGCTGACAGACGGCCTCCTGCATGCCGCCCTCGCCCATGGTGGGAATGCAGATCTTCATTGTCCCTGACCTCCTCTTCCTGCGCCCTGACCTCTGCCACCGCCTCTTCCTCTGCCCTGGCCCATGCCCTGAGCTATGCCGGCATGGCCCGGTACGGAGGGACCGGCGATCTTGCTGAGTTCACCCCGTTTGAATTTTTCCAAGACATCTCTAACGCTTCCGGCTCCCAGGTGCTGGTAGACATCAATCTTGGCAGCCGAGAGGATTTGCATGGCATTGGGACCTATGTTTCCTGTAATTAGAGCGGCAGCTCCTTGCTTGGCCACTTCCTGCGCAGCCTGTATGCCAGCCCCGCTGGTTGCCATGACATTGGAGTTGGCAATGGAAGTCTCGCTCATGCTGTCCAGGTCAACTACCACGAAAAATGGGCAACGCCCAAACCTGGGATCCATGGGAGCATCAAGGCCTGATGCCCCTGCTGTAACACATACCTTCATTAAAACCTCGCTAAATCTATTTTCATAATTGCTCAAACTACAATTATGTATATATGCGATTTAGTATTTAAAGATATCGAATGGTTAAAAAATAACACCACCTGACAAACACATACAGGCTCAAGATTTGTCTGCTGCATTACCGCCCTTTGCCTCCCGCAGACCATTAACCAGCTCCTCTAATGTTTTTGCCTGCGTTTGGGTCGTCTCTACTCCCGCCTCGGCAAAAGCATAGCCTGGTCCCTTGCCAGCCAGGCTCTCCTTAGATAAGATAACATCCGGCTTATATGTGAGCAGAAACTTGGCAACCTTCAGGCCTTTGCCTTTGGCCAGATCCTTGTAGGGATTGGCCACAATCTCCTGCTTGGCGAGCAACATCTCCTGCAGATCTATCTCCACCAGAGCGAAATAGGGAGACTCGCCGAAATGTTCACCTAATGTCCCCTGTGCATCCTGGAGAGGAGACACATATCTCAGGCTGCTTTGCATGCTAGCGGCGATGCAACTTATTTCATAATGCACTAAAAAGCGTCCATCAAGATAAGTCAGGCCATCATCACTAAAAATCCGGCAATGATTCCCAGGTTTGTGAGATGCTCGCTGCCGTATCGGTTGGCTATAGGTATGAGCTTGCCATATCAGATTGCCTGGCTCCCAATATCTCACGTTAAGTTTATAC
>JAQTYS010000230.1 GCA_028688175.1 Methanothrix sp.
GTAATTCATGATATGAGCACCAGTCGGACGGTACTCAAGCACCATTGGATAACTCGATACTCCTCGAGAGAGAGAGATAGGCGCAATGCGAGGCGCAACGCAAACGGATGTTGCGCGAATGCTCGCTCTGGGCATGGCACATGGCTCGGGCCTCAGCAAGGGTGTTGGGCATTCTTTCGGGGCAGGAGTGCCTTTCACATCTATGGCCACAGTGTTGCTCACTTTGCCATTCAGGACGTAGTGCAATACATGTCGTCCGGGTGCCTTCGCTTGGAAAGGCAGACGATCGTTGCACAGGAAGTAATGTGGGCATTCATGAATGCTTCCATCGGGATATTGATCATAGAGTATGCCGTCGCCTTCTTTTGGCGTCAGGACGACGAGAGTTGCGGTCGATCCCTGGGTAACTTCCAGATGCTTTGTCCAGCCACCCGGTCCCTCTATACTAAGGGTGTTTTCTGCTGCCGAAACGGCTGAGCCACCTAGCAATAAGACTGATATTAATATTAATAGATATATCTTCATACTATCTCCCTCAGATCCTTATACTTGATCTCACCAATGAATCATAAATGCATCTCATACTATTTTAAAAATTGGGATGCAGACATATTTCTGCCACTGGCCTGAATTTCGGAAAATTTAGCTGATAATAGAAAAGCAATTGAATCGACTGCTATGTGCAAACCGATAATTCGATATACGTAATGCGGGGTACGGGATTCGAACCCGCGAACTCCTGCGAGACGGGATCTTAAGTCCCGCGTCTTTGGCCAGCTTGGCAAACCCCGGTTGGGGATCTGCTGACCCCTACACCCCTAATACCGATTTTCACCCATTTTCACTGCCGCTTCTAACTCAACCTTGCTGTATTCAAGTACATATACTTTCCCAAAGCCAAAAAAAAGAATCCTGTCACATAATAGACACGATTTGTATGTAATTGGACATGAACACATAGCATCATATGGGCTATTTCTCCAATTCATCGATTAATTCCGATCTTATCCAATATAGCCAATATTGATTATATAGGATTATCTAAATTGTTTGATGATTATAAATAGGGCAAATATGAATAAATGATAATTCAGGATAAGTATAATAGCTTCCATTGGAGATATCTTCTCCAAATATACACAAATATCATGTAAAAGACCTTTAGGTCCTTTTTTAATATAAAGTAAAGTAAGCGTTATTAATAGTGTTACAATTATTGGGCTAACACCTCTTATAAGAGTCCAGTTCCTCTCAATATATTCGCTAATTGAGGGATAAAGCGAAGGGTATAAAGAGCTAATATATATATAGATTAAAATTGCTTCAAGTGCTAAAAATAGTATGACTACTAAATAAGTAGGTATTGCTTTGATGAGAATCTCTATTTCATTAATCATTTCTTTAATGAATTCAGGGAGGTGATACGAATCTGGATCGCCTTTTTCCCTATCGTTGCGGATGATTTCTGGATCGTCTTTTACCCTATCGTTGCGGATGATTTCCTTATAAATGGTAAAAATTCCGGAAAGCACTACTAAGAGCAATATGATTTCTTTTAAAGTTTGAAAATAGGGGGCGATGATATCATAGCTAGTTGCATATATCTTGAATGACTTTTCCACATCATAAGGTATTTTTGCATCTGGATTTGATATCAAAATGGTCTTTACATCAAATGTTCCGGTTTTTTTTATAGTGACATTATACCAAAAGACCAATCTGCAGGATGAATCAAACTTATTTGGTACAATAATTGTAAAATTACTATTATTTTTCCCCCAAGAGGCTTTTGAATCATTCAATTTTAAAGCATTTAAATCATTTTTGTATTTATTTAAATTATTGACATCATTAATAATGGTCCATCTTAAGGATTTATCATTCGCATTTAAATTTTTATCAATAAATTCTTTTATGATCAAATCGTTTAAATCCCATTTATCTCCACTAATAAATCTGATCTCCACAAATATACTAAGGTTTTCGTTAGGTGAATGAGAATCTCTATTATGGATAAGGGTTTTGCTTATATATATATATTTTGCAGATGAATCATAAGAACCGGAGATCCAACTATCTAAAAATTTAGAATCGTCATCGGAGCTGCTAACGTCAATTAGTCCACATTGGCAGGGTGAGACATGTAGATTAAATAATACAAAAATAACTAATAATAAAATATAATCTCTTGAATGCTTATTAAAATAATCAATTTTAATTTGGCCCAATTTATTTTTCCTCCCTGCCTAAATGAAAACCCATATCAAAATTAATTAAGTTTGCGGTTCTCTCATGATTAGAATCAATAACAACTTTCTCCCTTCGCCTGAACCGCCAACCTTTTTCTTTATCAATCAGCGCATGACTTTAGTAAAAGCTGGCTAATATAGCCATATTTAATGGCCTAATATCCAATCAATATGTAGTAATGCGGGGTACGGGATTCGAACCCGCGAACTCCTGCGAGACGGGATCTTAAGTCCCGCGCCTTTGGCCAGCTTGGCAAACCCCGCTTCAATTTCGCATACCTAAAGCAGCTCGTATCGTATTTATTGAATCCCGAGACGATTTCGAGCACTTAGCATGTATACTTCTGGAATAAGTACTTTCCCAACGCTATAAGCCTCTTCGCCCTTCATTTTTCCAGCCTATGGCAAGAGAAAAAAGAAAACAACAGCTCAGATATATACTGTTGTTCCCGGTTCCACGTAGATGATCTTCTGGACGCCCTTTTGGAAGAACATCGTCTTCGGGTAATTGAATTGGCCGTCATAGACCCGAACATCATGGTTCCTGCCGCCAATCACCCTGAAGCTGAACCTCCCATCGAGTGCCTCCCCTCCTGTCCCCTCAGTGCCTATGTAATTGCCATCCAGGAATACCTGATATCCTCTCATGCCCTGGGATACGATCGTCACGGGCGTATCGCCAGTTGCCGGCGGAACAGTTGTTGTGGGTGGAAGTATCTGAGCAGGTGGATAACTGGAAGTCGTCGGATATGCTGACGGACCGGCATTAGTAACTTCGATGACTATAGCATTGCTCACCTGGCCACCAATAATGTAGAGCAGTATATGCTGGCCGATCGTATCAGCATAGAAGTCTATCTGGCTGCTCCCTGAGAAGAATGAGAAGCTTTCCTTGGATAGCTTTCCATCAGGAGTAATCTCATACAGATATCCTTGGCCGCCTGTGGTGGAGGCTGCCAGCAGAGATACCCCTGACCACTGGGGAACTTTTGCATACTGCGACCAGCTGGAAGAGCCCAGTATCCACAAGGAGTTTCCTCCTGAGTAGGCAGCAGTGCTCTGATATTGAGTATACGGCACTGCTTGCATCTGATAGCTGAAGTAAACCGTGCTCGGCAGACTATTTCCGATCACATGCATCTTTAGGCTACCAATATGCTTTTTAGGTGCAGATCCTTTGTAGGTCCAGTAGTATTGAGAATATATGGAATCATAAGTGCCAGAAGATGGTGGATTGCCACCGACCCATGGCTGGCCGATGCCACTCTCAAATAGCATCTCTGCCACTGCTTCTCCAGGTCGCAGTTCCACGCCGCTTCCATCTAGGGCAACTGTGCACCCCATCAAAGATATGATGAAGATTATCGATATCAAGACTTTATTCATTCTTTTACCTCATGGCAGACCAGGTCCCGCCTGGAGCCCTTTCAACGGTGTAAGTGCCGGAAGATATCGAATTTTTCGCCAACGATCGCGATTGCCAGGAGGTCTGTCCCCCGCCCGGCGATACCCATTCCAGAGTAAGGACGGTTCCGTCAAATTGCCAGGTCCCCTCTCGGTTGGCTCCCACATTGGCCCCCTCGGTCTCAGTCCATTCCAGGGTGCCGTCTTTCCTTAAATTCAGGTCTGCCTTCCAATCGTTGAAGCCTTCCTGATGTCCAGACATCTTCCAGGTGCCAGCCAGCTGCAATCCACCATCCAGCGGTCCCTCAAAGCAGACTATGAAGGCATCCTCTGAACTTAGCTTCAGCCATACCAAAGACTCGCCAGGGGCGGGATCGGTGAGCATGGGGTTGATCATCTGAGGTGTGGCCTCGGTCAGGTCGGCAGTCGTCACATCAAATACATAGAATGTGCCACCGGCAAGCTCCTCCGGCCCCAGTTTGTTCCATTTGTCAGGCTTTCCTATCTGAGTGCCGGTTCTCTTGCCGTACCAGATATTGTAAGAGCCTGGAACCAGTCCCGGTCCGGCATCATAAAGGTCGGTAGGACTGCGGGGCGAATAGTCCACGCCGTCTCCGGCACAGGGGGCTGACTTTCCGCTGTTGCTCTCCCCCTTAAGACCGATAACAGAGGCAAGTCCGCAATCATTGCTCTCATAGGTGTAGGACCAGGTCGCTGGACTTGAGTCGATAATAGTATAAGTTCC
>JAQTYS010000231.1 GCA_028688175.1 Methanothrix sp.
TGCCCTGGACAAAGCCATCGGCTATGCGCTGCTCCAGAAGCAAAATTTCGATTTCAGCCAAACCTTTGCAGCCTGCACCGGCCGGGTATCTTCCGACATGGCTCTCAAATGCTCAGTGGCCGGCATTCCCGTTGTCGTTTCGCGGGGAGCCACTACCAGCCTTGCCATCTCCATTGCCGAAAGAACGAATCTGTGCATCATCGGTTTTCTGCGGGGAAAGAGGCTCTCCGTTTATACCTGCCGGGAGAGATTTGCCATTGACTGAAGGCGGCCTTCGTGGGAATAGATACGAATCGGCTCACCACAAAGGCACAAAGACACAAAGAACCATCTGCACTAAATGCGGTGAGAGGGCCATAATCTCGCAGCGTTACTCCGGCCAACACCTCTGCCGGGATCATTTCGTCCAGGATTTTGAGAGAAGAGTGGCAGATACGGTGCAGAAAAACAACATGGTCAGGGACGGCGAGCGCATCTCTGTGGCCGTGAGCGGCGGCAAGGACAGCACCGCCCTGCTCTTTTGCCTGCGGCGGATTTTGGCGAAAAGGGATGTGGAGCTTGTAGCCGTCACTGTGGACGAGGGCATCGCCGGCTACAGAGATGACACCATCGAGGCGGCGAAAGCTATTGCACAGCAGCTCGGAATTGAGCAGCATATCGTCTCCTTCCGGGAGGAGTATGGCTATGAGCTGGACGAGATGGTGCCGGGCAAGAAGGTTGCGCCCTGCACCTATTGCGGTGTCTTTCGCAAAAGCGCCCTCAACCAGGCTGCCAAACGCCTGGGGACGGATAAGGTCGCTACCGGCCACAACCTGGACGATGAAGCACAGACCATTATGATGAACTATCTCAAGGGCGACATTGAAAGGTTGATGCGTTTCCGGCCCTGGCGAGCCCAGAGGGGCCTGGTGCCCCGCATCAAGCCGCTGCGAGAGATGCCTGAAAAGGAGATCGCCCTCTACTGCATGGTAAACGAAGTCTTTACAGAGTCGCGGGAGTGCCCCTATGCCCAGCTATCTCTGCGCGCCGATGTGCGGGACATGCTGAATACTCTGGAAAGCCAGTTTCCCGGCACGAAGCATTCCACGTTGCAGGGATTTGAAAAGATCGTGGCCAGGGCACAGGGCAGCTATGCCCAGATGGAGCTGGCCGCCTGCAAAGAGTGCGGCGAGCCCTGCGTCAAGGTGCTGTGCAAGGCCTGCGAACTGTTGGAAAGTCTGAAAAACTAACTTTTCGTGCAAATCCATCAGTATCCAGCTTATAAATTCTTGAACTCAATATTAGTTCTGAAATAATTATAAATCTTCTGTCTTAGTGCGGCCAGTCCATTCATTCGCCGATCCCGCTAATACACCGTTACCCTCTTCACGCCCTCAATCTCCATGAGCAAGCGCACCAGGTCTCCCGGGATTTTGCCCTCCGTGATGAGGGTCAGCTTGGGGCTTTCCACAAAATAGGGATCGTCGGATACTGCCTGGCGGATGGAGAGGCCGCTCTTGGCCACGGCACTGGCAACATCTCCCAAGAGGCCGGTCTTGGCGGCATTGATGGGGGTTATCTCTATCACACCCAGGCCCAAGATGGGCGCCACGTCACCCAGGAAGGTCATGGAGCGCACATTCTTGAAGACCTTCCATAATTTTTCATCATCGCGAATGGCCTGCGCCGTGGTGTCCACCACGCGCCGGTCCACATCCAGCTCCTTGGCGATCTGGGCATGAGGAATCTCTATTCCCCCCGAGACAACGCGAGAGGCATCGTTGATCTGAAAGCCCCTCTGCAAAATGAGACGAATGACCTTCTCCTGAGCCGGGAATCTCTTGAACTTATCTAAAATCTCCTGCCACATGGTAAGTCCTTTTCCTAAATTTTAGGAGAACATCTCTCTGGGAGGCTGACGGTACTCTTTTCGGGCCTTGGGAATGGTCTCTTCCAGATGCCGTTGTGTGATATTGCACTCATCCATGATGGCATGGTGCAGCGCTGCCTTGAGCACTTTCTCCACCAGATCGCGTCCTGAGAAGCCCTCCGTCTGGCGGGCAATCTCGCTCAGAGACACGTTCTCCATGGCCAGCGGCATAGTGGCGGCATTCTTCTCCAAGAGAAGCAGGCGCTCTGCCTGGTTGGGAAGCCGAAACTCGATCTCTTCCTCAAAACGCGACCGCACCGATGCATCCAGAACCTCGATCTGGTTGGTGGCCGCGATGGTGCAAATCCCCTTTCGATTGGAGATGCCGTCCATCTCTGTCAAGAGAGAGTTGACGATCTCCGAGACATCGCCTCTTAAATCCTGATACCTTCGGTCCAGGGCAATAGCATCCAGCTCATCAATGAATATGATACACGGCGCGCTTTCCGCTGCTTTTTCATAGAGGCTGTGAATCTGCCTGGCCCCTTCACCCACAAACTCTCCGATCAGGCTGGTGGACTTCACCGCCAGCATCGGCACCCCCGTCTTGGCGGAGAGAGCTTTGGCGATCATGGTCTTTCCGGTCCCTGAGACTCCGTAAAACAGAATGTTGCGCGGTGCCCACCGCCCAAATTTCTCAGGATCTGCCAGGAATTTCTCTACGATCTTGACCTTGCGCTTAGCCGTCTCCTGGCCGATAACATCATCAAAGCTGACATCATACACTACAGTATTCTTGGGCTCCGCTTTTTGCTCTACCTTGATCGTAGTCTGTGAGCCCATCACCGAATATCTGGGGTAGACTTTAACCACCTGGAAGGCAAAGTCTGGATAAAGCCTGCTATCGAATAGATAGCTCCCTGAGAGCAGTTTCTCTCCGTACCACTGTTCTTGAGCATAAAGCTCGAATAGCTTGGGGTCAGAGACGACAGGATGCTCCTGAAATATGCTCTTTAGTGGGTAGCCAGCCGGCCGCAAGAGCACAAATCTTGCACCGATTGCTTTTCGCTTCTCCAGTTTCGCCCCCTGTGCCTTGCTTTGGCTCTTTTGGATAGATCGCACGATATAAATCTAGCCGGTATTGATAGTTAAATGTATTGGCCTTTGGCCTCGGGTCCGACAGTAATTAATATTACCTCTTCCAAGCAGTAAGCAAAGAATATGCAGTAGGAGGATCTTCATGGCAGGTGGAAATGGGCTGGCAATCGGTTTGATGGTTATCGGGTTCGTAATACTATTCTTAGTGCCTCTCGCCTTCTTGACTAGCTTGTTCTAAGTCTAAGGACGCCGATCGGCATCTTTATTTTTTATTTAGTCCTGATAGCTTTTGCTGTAAAAATTGATCAGGCCATTAATTAATTACTAGTGTTTCTTTGCAGAGATAATTAGCCAAAGACTAGTTATCTCTATGAACGGCAATCTATCTTAAAGAAAAAACAATAAATCTTTATAGACGCGATCCTTTACATAGATATTGGAAACAATAAGGCGCCGCCAGGATATAGGCAATTCGAGGTAGAGTTGAGAGGAAACGTCCTTCTGGTATTAATGCTCCTGATTCTATTCCCCTCAGCTTGCCAGGCATCTGAGGAAAATGATCTGTGGTTGCTCCTATCCAGCTATGAGGATATAGGCATCACCATGAAGGATTTGGCATTCTTTCTTGCAACGCATGGTTTTGACGCACAACCTGCACCGGACCAATCCAATGTCATCGTTAAGCTGAAGGTCGGCAAAGAGGTTTATCTCACACCCAATGGAGCTTCGCCAAGACTAGCAGATCTATGGATGACTCCCCCCACCGCCAAGACCGGACCGGTTCAGGTGATATCAAGCGATGCCATCCGCATCAATGATACTTACAACATGACTGATAATGCAGAATTTATCAAGAAGATCAGTAGATACACCATGTTTCCCGTGACGCCACTGGGAATGTGCTACGACGGTTCTCAAAAGCTGGATAGCACCTACAGGGATTTTGGGTACAAAGTCATATTCCTCTATAATCCCAGCGAATTTGACTCCCAGGGCCATATCTGGGTAGCTGTGCAGGATAAAGACCATCCAAATACCTGGCTTGCTGTTGATAGCTACTACGGAGTAATGAAAGAACCCGAGTACTATTCCGCACCCTACAGCTTCGATGAATTTCAATACCTTGATGCGATCAATCCTCAATGGAGGCTCGCTTAAACCGGCTCTATATAGTTTTGGAGGAATAATCATTCGTGTGCTGATTACGAGAAACAAAGATGTACGCAGCATTGCCGGATATCTCATGGCAGCATTCGCCATCCTGATTCTCTCAGGAACAGCCACTTCCACCGACCTGATAAATAAGCTACAGGACGGCTCAAACCTCAAATATTCAGACTTGCAGGGAGCGAACCTTTCCATGGCCCACCTCAACCGCTCCGATCTGAGCTACTCGCTCCTGCAAGGATCTGACCTATCAT
>JAQTYS010000232.1 GCA_028688175.1 Methanothrix sp.
TGAGAAAGTGTACAACCAAAAAAGACTTCATTCAGCTTTGAACTATAAATCTCCAGAACGGTTCGAAATGGAGTTTGCTTTAAATACTGTTGCTTAACTAACTGTCTACTATCAGGGGTGCAGTCCAATCCGCATACTTAAGGTTAGCACAATTAAGGTTAACCTCTTCGAGGTTCACCCTCTTGATGTCAGCTTCTCTGATGTGAGTTAGATCTATTTCTTCTTCCGAATCTTCAAGGTTTTGAGGATTTTCTGCCCTCCATCTATTCCAAGCATCTGCACCTTTCTGAAGAATTGCTAACTTTTCCTTATTTGCCATAGAGACAATCAGACTATATTTCTTTTCGGTATAAATTTACCGGTACAAATCTACCACCAATGTAGAGTAACATTGACCGCTGCTAAGTTCTTGGCAGGGAAATATCTATCCAGACATGGATCGTTTCGCGAATCTGGAAGGCTAAAGCTGATAATGTGTGGGTTTAATTAGGCTATGTCTTTTCAAACATGGATAGCAGGCCGAAACACAACGCAAAAATGGAAACTTTCGTTTAGTTTCACATAGGATATGGAATTTCAACGTCGATAGATCTTTTTCCCATCTGTCCTACTTTAGCCCCATGCCTGGTCGCATGGGCGTTTAAATTTAGCCACGACTTTTCGGTCATGGAAATGAATCTAACGTAAATATATATTTTGTTGCTTTATCAGAGTTTCAATTGAGCCACGATTAGAAAATCATGGAAAGACAGGTGACCGTCAATATCAACCAGATCAAGGAAGTGTTTCAATTGAGCCACGACTTTTCAGTCATGGAAATATTTCATTAGCAAGCAAAGATATCTTGGAATTTAAACGTTTCAATTGAGCCACGACTTTTCAGTCATGGAAATATCGAATGCAATTTAAGGCAAGCATGAACAAAAAGATAGTGTTTCAATTGAGCCACGACTTTTCAGTCATGGAAATTCTGAACTTTTGACTGACCCATTCGAGATAGCATGTGCGTTTCAATTGAGCCACGACTTTTCAGTCATGGAAATGACAAGCATGCATATCAGGCGGCAAACGAGATTACCGTTTCAATTGAGCCACGACTTTTCAGTCATGGAAATATGATATTCTAGATGCATCAACCCTGGGATTTAACCAGTGTTTCAATTGAGCCACGACTTTTCAGTCATGGAAATCATCAGCTTGGTTTATCGCATAGACAACCAAAATAAGTTTCAATTGAGCCACGACTTTTCAGTCATGGAAATATACCTACCAATGCGATGCTGTCACGGTACAGCCAATGTTTCAATTGAGCCACGACTTTTCAGTCATGGAAATATAAGCAAAACGTGTGAGGGGTTTAAGCTCACCACTGGCGTTTCAATTGAGCCACGATTCGAAAATCATGGAAAGACGTCAAGGTGAATACCCTTGCCGATGGCGGCAAACTGGTTTCAATTGAGCCACGATTCGAAAATCATGGAAAGGGCGGAAGATTTTTGGCCTTCACTGCTGTTGGCAAAGTGATGATTCGCGCGGACCTTGTTAACATTCTGTAAGCTTACAGAACGTTGGACCCTGATTTTTCTCTTATTCACAATCAGGAGAGCTAGCGCGGATATCGCCAACTATACGTAAGTTTTTTAGAAGTGCGTATGTCGTCTCGGAAGTTTTCGTAATACTGGGCCGCTAAGTAGCCCAATTACCTCCCGGACCCACTGGCATCCTTTTGTCACCTCAAACTATAATAATCTTTCCTCTATGTTCTCAATATCCTCCTTTCATCTCAAAAAGTAATCTCGTCTGTGCGCCGCCAATTAAAAAATATTACTAATATTATAATCTCATTCAGATCCGATCCCTCTGATATGATCCGCTCCGCCGGCTGATGACTGCAAAGGGCAATCATAATATAAATTGAAGAACAACTAAAAAATTGATATGACGATGGCACCCAGGCAAATTATCCTTGCAGATTCTCAAGAGCGCTGGAGAATAGCACTGCTGGAGGCGGAAAAATCAGGGATCTGCGGCCTCTTCCTTTCCACGACCGGTCCCGATCCGCTGAGCCATGAAATCAGACTTATCTGCCTGGCGCTTCCCAACAATTGCGTCTATGTTGCCGACCGTCTTGCCCTGGGCGAAAGTATCATCAGCGATCTGGCCGGACTGATCGAGAACGCACAGATTAAAAAGGTCCTCTACGATGCCAAAACAGCACTCTATTTCCTTTATGACTCAAAGAAGCCAGGACTTGCCGCCGCCAACCTCTTCGACCTCATGCTGGCCTCAGAGATCTGCTGGTCCGGCTACTATGATCTGGCTCTCTCCAATTCACCCAAGAAACCCTGGAAGAAGAAGCCTGCCGATCACAGCCTTGCTGCTCTGGCTGAAAGACATCTTGGAATCTTGATTCATGATGGAAAACAGATCGATGGAGAAAGATCCGGTGCAGAGGATACTGCCCGGTGCGCCTTCCAGGAGGCAGCAGTGCTCCTGCCCATCTATCGCATCCTGGACGAGCTGCTGGCCAGAAACGATCTGCAGAGTATTGCCGATCTGGAGTTTCGGGCCGTGCCGTCGCTGGTGGAGATGGAGGTTACCGGCATCAGACTGAATGGTGCTGATGCCAAAAGCCTCCTCCTGGATCTGGAGGGCGAGGTCTGCAATCTGGTCTGGACCATGCAGGATGAAGCGATCAAGAAGGGCTTTGTCACCGTCACTCATGATGGCAAAAGGCTCAGCTACTATCTTAATCCCGATCGGCAGGATGATGTACTGGCCTTTTTGCGAAAGAAAGGCTTTCCCGTCGTCAATACCAGAGCCGAGGTGATGAAGGGTCTTGCCGCTGCCGGATGCGCCTTTGCTGAGGCGCTGGTCCGCTACCGGCATGACTGTTATCTTCTTGCGGTCCTGAATCACTGGATAGAGCGCATCCATCCCAAAGACAGCAGGGTTCATCCCCATTATTTCCAGATACCTTCCACCACAGGCAGGATGAGCTGCAAAGATCCCAATGCCCAGCAGATCCCCCGCACCGGTGAGGGCGCGAGGTCTGTGCGAAGGCTCATTTTGCCTTCTTCCGGCAAGAGGTTTGTGAAGGGCGATTTCTCCACAATTGAGCTATGCATCATGGCCCGTCTCTCCCAGGATCGGGCCATGCTGGAAGCGTTTCAAGGCGGCCTTGACCTGCATCGGCTCACAGCCTCCCGGATCAGCGGGAAGGCAATAGAGGAGGTGAGCGCCGAAGAGAGACAGGCTGCCAAGATCATGAACTTCCTTTTGATCTACGGCGGCTCGGCGAAAACCCTGCAGTACCGGGTGCAGTCCGACCTGGGGATCTGGATGTCAGCGGATGAGGCAGAGGAGGCCAAAGAGAGCTTCTTTCAGGCCTATCCCGCAGTCAGAGAGTGGCAGGAGAGCCAGGTCATGGCGATGAGCTTTACAGTGACGCACACATTTCACAACTGCGTCCAGGGATTCTTAACTCTGCCCCTGGCCTGCACCAAAACGGTTCTGGGCAGGAAGAGGGTTTGGCCGAGGTTCGGCACAGGCATCAGGGCCTCTCGATTTCAGATGTTCAACACGCCCTGCCAGGGGACGGGAGCCGATCTCATCAAGCTGGTGATGGCAGAGGTCAGCGAGAAGATCTCCTGCCGGGATGCAAGGATCATCGGCTCGATCCATGATGAGATCCTACTGGAAGTTGTTGAGAATCGTGCCGAGGAGTATGCCCGGCAGCTAAAGGAGATCATGGAAAAGATAGGCTTTGAGCTTCTCTCTCCGGTTCCGGTCACTTCCGAGGTGAAGATTCTATCGAGCCTGGCTGAATAGAGGGTTATGGTATTGATTATAACGTCGGGGTAAAGGGGTAGAGAAGACCCGTCCCCTTCAGGGGATGGGATGAATCGCACCCCTTTCATTACTTTCACGCCGCACAGATCAACTATATCGATACTGGCCGCAATCTCTGTGCAACCGTTAACCTTCAGACTCGCTTGGTCAGGAATACAAGTCAGTTGCCTGTACCATGTACCCTGTAAAGTCGAACTTGGATTGGGCAACAACGTAGTAGGCGCGGACTACGTCGAATTCAAGCCTGTGGAGAACCCGAAGGTGCTCTGTGAAGCAGGAAGCCCTGCCCGTTCAGGGGCATGGGAGGAAGTCACCTTTCTCGCCTTGGCATGAAAATGGCGTCTTGCGCAAAGCCGCGAGGGAAACGAAAATATCGTTTTTGTAGTGTGTAGTCCCGAATGTTTGGACTTTATATACTCCGGCCCGCAAATTACATTCTTTGTTAACCATTTAATTCAGTCTCCATCCGATTCAGGAACATTCCCAATTTGCATCCTTCTGGCAGCCTTG
>JAQTYS010000233.1 GCA_028688175.1 Methanothrix sp.
GCTATCGCCTCTGGTTTTGGCTCGAATGATGTATCGTATCTTCCTCTCTGTTAGCTTTACGACTTTATTCTTCTTTCCCATGCCAAATTGATGGGTATATAAAGTCAAAGGTTTCGGGACTACACACTGCGTGCTCCTGACCGAGATTATTATCAATACCACGAATGGCTAGGTTCATCTTGGCCAGCTTCCAAGTAGTGGGATTGGACTCCTGGCCGTAGATGGCTATGTCGCCTATTCTCCCACCATGAATCTTAACAAACTTCTCGCTCTGCACGAACATGCCGCCCGAGCCGCAGCAGGGATCAAAGATCCTGCCTTTGTAGGGGGCCAGCATCTCAACCAGCACGCCAACCACGCAGCGAGGGGTGTAGAATTGCCCGCCCTTCTTGCCCTCTGCGGAAGCAAACTGTCCCAGGAAATACTCGTAGACCCGGCCCAGAATATCCTTGGAACGGTTCTCAGCATCACCAAGGCCAATTCCTGCCACAAGATCGATAAGCTCACCCAGACGTTGTTTGTCCAGTGAAGGCCGAGCGTAATCCTTGGGTAGGACTCCTTTGAGAGAGCGGTTGTCTCTCTCGATGGCAACCATAGCGTCATCAACGAGCTTTCCGATAGTGGACTGCTTGGCATTGGCCTGCAAAAAGGACCAGCGGGCTTCTTTGGGAACCCAAAAAATATTCTCTGCCCGGTACTCATCAGGGTCTTCGGGATCTGCGCCCTGAGATACTTCATTTAAAAGCTGCGTGTGTTTCTCTTCGAAAGCGTCAGAGATGTACTTCAGGAATATGAGGCCCAGGACAACATGCTTGTACTCTGCTGCGTCCATGTTGTTGCGCATCTTATCGGCGGCTGCCCAGAGGGTCGCCTCAAAACCCAGAGTGGCCCCATTTTTCTTTTCATTATTGCTCTTTCTTCCTCTTGCCATGACCTTGCACTTCAATAACAGGATTTCAATACTACTATATTTGCCTTGGGCTGGTTTTGATTCATCATTCAATTAGTCGCTCTGTGCGTCCTTTGTGAGCTTTGTGTTCTTTGTGGTTAAAACGTCGCTTGCCGCTGGTTGCAATCAAATGGGTGTCTATCTTCCTCCAAATCCCAAATACTTCTCAAATATACGGTACTCCAGACCATACAGGGCCGCCAGATCGTAACTTCCTCTGTCCACCATACTAGGATCGACCTTGGGATAGCCCATAAAGCCGGGTCTGCCATACAGGCCGTCCTTGAATACCCAAGAGTCCGTAAATAACAGGAATTTGCCATGGCCATAGTCCGCCTGCGCCAATACCACCCGTCCATTTATGTCGAGAAGAGGCCTACCTCCCTTGATGGCCAATCCCCAGGGCTCTATGGGCAATCCATCTTTCCACGCCCCAGCCTGGTCCATCATGGAGGCGTTTGCTGTACTATTAGAATCATCCAGATAATATGTTTGCATACCAAAAGACCTTATTACCTCGGACCAGGGCCCCTGGGAAGAGACCATGAGCAGAACGCTGCCCCCGCTTTTGATGTAATCTTGTAGTGATGCCAATTCTTCTCGGGACAATTCCGCCACTGGATCGATCACCACCATCGCTCTGCCCTTAGCCATGGCATCTTGCATCCGCTCTTCCATCGCCGGCGTCAGATTGACCCTCTGCGTCCATATGTAAAAGGTCTCATATTCTCCCTGCCAGTCTCCCCGGCTGGTAATATTTCCAGAATGCTCCCCGTCGAATCCAACGGTATGGTTGTAATCATAGAACCGGCTGGGAATGGTGTTCTCGCCTTTTGTGGAAAAGATCTGCAGCGCCCCGCCGACAGCAAAGGCTCCTATGGCCAGCACGACTAACAGAGTTGCCATCTTGCGCTCTCCCCAGCTCTCCCTTCCTAAAAGAAATGCGGCCAGGCCTGCTAGTATCAATCCCAGGAGGAACAGGATCTGCTTTTCGTTCTCATAGGTGTTCTTGGAATTGAGATACTCCATAGCCCCGATGACAAAATTGGAGGAGCCGCCAAAGAATATCCTGAAATTGGAAATGATGGTGGAATCGGCAAATGCCACAACTCTTCCCCTTCCATATTTCACTGCCACCGCCTGGTTTATTAGACCCCAGATGGTATCCGTGACCTGTGTGGGATCGTTCTCCCTTGTCTCTCTGAAAAATCCCACTGAGGCAAACTCCCCAGGATCGGCACGAAGGCCACCGCCCATGATCACAGCCTCTCCCCAGAGAGGCGCACGAAGGCTGCAGCCGGTCATGAAGTCCAGATTGGGCATATACTTGATGACCGGATGCAAAAATTCCCCTCGCTGGAAGTAAAATAGTCTTCCTTTGATGGTATTGACGGCATCAAATCCAAATTCTATGCCGAATTTGCCGGATAACTGGTTCAGGTTGGTACCGATGCCTGCGAAGTTGGTATGATCGCCGATCAGAAACAGCCCCCCTCCGTTCTCCACAAAGCGCACTATTGCGTCAATTTCGGATGGCTGGTAGGCGGAAGGAGTCTTTATTATTAATATATCATAATTCTTTAGAATCTCATCGGTTAAACGATCAGATATAATGTCGGGGACGACCTTCTGAGATCCGGATACATTCCATTCCCTAAAAGACGGGCTTACGATGCGGTCCACATGATAGGTATCATTGAGCCATTCGATCATGCTGTAAGAATTGTAGGTGGAATTTTCCCCATACCAATTCCGGTCGAGCTTGAGCGTGGAGAACTCCCAGATGGAATGAATCTCGTCCACCAAAACCCGTCCATCCTTCTCTGTTCCCTCATCTAAAAAGAGTGTTGAGGAGGCCAAACAGAAAACGCAAAAAAATGCCGCCGCGAGAGCAATTGTGTTCTTTCTATCTATCTGCATCTGAAAGTCGAGCTTGAGGTCTTCGGGAATTTTCAAGCGGAGGAACAGCAACACCAGTGGTACGAAACTCAATATCAGCCACCAGGGGTCTGTGAAGATATCATTCCTCACGCCGGCCACTTCAGGCAAATCTCGGAAGAAAAATATGTGCACGAGAATGACATACCTCAGTAATAGGTAAAAGATGCTGGCGATAAGTGTCAGCAGAGCGTGCTTCACGAACGATGAACTATTTTGGGACATCAAAAATAATGTTAATAACGAAGCGACGTATATCAAGATCCACGGATAGAATCCAAGCTTCTCGAAGGTTACTGTAAAGGGAAATACCTTCTCCTGGGCTAGGATAAAGACTGCGCCCCCATTTGCCGCTGCATCAATACCCGTCAGGTCCAGGATGAATGCTATGCCAGAGGCCAGAGCGCTGGCATAGTGATAATTTGCTGCCTGGATATAGTAGAAGGAAAGGGCCAGAGACTGCAAGATGAGAACTGTCCCGGAAAATATGGCCGCCAGCCAGATAAAAACCAACCTGGGAGCGACCAGAGCGACTGCAAAACCAGCGATACAGACGATCAGTCCTGCATTATAGGGATAAGGAATCGCCCAGCCGACGAGGAGCAGGGGGAGCAAAATGGCGCCATATTTCCGATCAATGGATGCATCAGCCCTCCAAAAGGATATGACGGAAATTGCGAATCCCAGCAGAAGGCATGATAAGGCCGGAACATAACTGGCACTCTGGCCGTAAATATCAACCGAGAACAACCAGAATGCGGCTAATGGTATCAGTGCCAACCATAATAATTGCTTCATGCTTTGCATCATGCCATCCCGACTTTTTGCACGGTTAAAATCTTCTGCAATAGCTCAATATTGCCCAACCACTGTAGCTGATACTGCTCGCGGTTTTCTTTTCCTTCTCCCTGCGATAGATGTTCCAGATTCTCATTAAGCAGGAACCTTGAGTCTCCAATGAGGATCACATTCCCCTGGCCTACACTTTTCTGAATTATCAGATTATAGGCGACGCCATTGTAGCGCATCCATGCAATCGGCTTATACTCACCATCAGCCAAGACCGGATATGCTTCCATGAACTTGGGTTTATGCCAGTACCGTCTCAGATTTTCCGGGGATACGATTGCCTGCCCGCCGGTAGCGTGGGTTTCTTCAATCCAGGGAAACGAGCCCAGAGGAAGGTCTCCAATCCCAAGGCCAAAAGACTTCAATATCAAGTCCATTGGACCGGCGCTTTTATGGCCGGCGCACAGTATCAGCAAACCACCAGCCTTTACGAATTCTTTGATTTCAAGGGCATCTTTTGCAGTATAGTCCTTGTTGGGAGCAATTATGATTGCTACGGTTCCTTTGCGGATATCGGAAATGCTATTATCGTTCTGCAAAATCTGAGGCAAAAAGCCATTTCGAAAGAGATTTAAGGTCAATCCTGCCACACCGTCATCTCGGTAGTTCTCCAGATTGAACTGGT